>JBATYU010000949.1:0-18755 GCA_049674245.1 Bradyrhizobium sp.
GAGGTACCATCTGCGGAACGGCGAGAACCGTGCCCCACCACAGCAGAGTTTTCAGGGGAAATCTGCGGCAGAGAAGTCCGTACACGATGTAGGTCGGAATGAAGGACGCTGCGAATATCGCATTCCATTGTCCCCACTGGGCGTCGGTAGCGTGAAGCGCGTTCTGAAGATGGTATTGAAGCGGCGTGGTTGAGCCCGGCGCGAAATTCCATAACAGCCAGATCAGCATCGCCGGATAGATCGGCCAGTGCCGTGCCAGCCGCGCGAGATTTTTCAGCGGTTGACCGTCCGCTCCGCCTTCGGCGCGGACATTATCGAACACCTCTGCCGGCTTCCACAGTGCATAGAGCGCGACGGTCGCCATGATCGTAGCGCCGACAAGAAACAGGATGCGGATCGCCTGATCCGGGTTTTTGTCTTCGAGCACGCCGCTCAGCGTGCCACCGATCAGCAGCGCGCCGACGGTCGGGACCGACAAAAAGACGTTCCAAACCGCACTGACCTCACCGGTCATCGCGTGCTGCTGGCCGATCGTCGAGGTAAGCCCGTTTTGCGCGCTCGCGACGAAAAGGAATGAAGCCGTCAGCAGCACGATCGCGGCCAGCAGCGTCACATAGGTCAGCGGGGTGAATGCGAAGCAGACGTAGAGCAAGGCGCTAGCGCCGCCAAACAACAGCATGTATCCGCGATCCCGCATCCCAAGCGGGTTCCACATGTCACGGATGAAACCGAACACGAAGGACAGATAGAGCGGGACGGCGGCCAAGAGGCGGAAATTGGCGACGTCATGCGCCGTCAAATGCAGCCTGTTCTTGAGAAAGAAGCTGATCGGGATGTCGATCAGGCCGCCTGATGGGCCGCCGAAGGCCAATAGCACGATCAGGATGCCCAGATAGAGGAAGATGGTCTGCCGCACCGAGGGCGACAAATCCGCGGGAGCGACGGTGACGGCCGCGACTGTGGCTGCAGGGCGATCAATCGTCATTGCGCGCGATCTGTCCTTTATCGGCGGCGACGTGGAGGTGTGCCGCATACACGACACTAGCTTCAAAATTTCGGCTGGCCTATCGTCTAACCCATGCGATTGAAATCAAGTATCTGGGTTGCCGCCTATCTTCGCCGCTGCCAGACCGAGGGCGTGTTCGGCGCGGTGCGCCGGCGCGGCGCTGAAGAGGCCGGCGCGGTCATGGTGAAGGTCGGGCTGCTCGATGGCCATGCGATGCTGTATGTGCCGGCGCCGCAGACCGTCTATGACGACAGCCGGCCGATCGAGCGCATATTTATGCCGACATCGCGCGAGCCTTTGCCGGAACCGTCGGTGGAAGAGCGCCTGGCAAAGGAAATCCGTTTCGATCCCGACGCCTGGATCGTCGAGACCGAAGACCGGGCAGGGCGCCACTTTCTGGATTTGGCACGCGCTTGAAAACGCGAGGCGCTATCGCCCCGATCCTTGCGTGCCCGTACGCGCGGCGGGGACGGAGCCGGGCTGCAAGGCGGGGCGGGCCGGCGCTTGTATAATGCGCGCGCGGTGGCGTTCGTCGTCGTGAAGCGTGGGACGGTATTTGGCACGGGTAACGGCCATGGTCGAGCCGCGCCAGGCCGCCAGCATGACGAGCGCCGATCGTTCGCTCAGGTGGTCGTAGAGCCGAGACAGCCGATAGACCTGGTGCACCGACGTGCCGATTTCGGGCTTCAGGAACAACAGCACCCGCTGAAAAACCGCGCTCGGCATGTCGAGCGCGCGTGCCGCGCAAGCGAGCGGCTCACCGCCGGGATCGTTGACGATCTGGGTGGCCATGCGCGCCGGCAATATCAGGGTCTCGCCGATTTCGAGGGCAAAGCTTTCGATATCGGTTGCGAACGCGGCCATCTCGAGCGTTTCGACGGCACGGCAGGCGCGTGCTGCGGGGATTCGCGCCGACGCGCGGAGCGGGGTTTCGGCAAGGTTGTGCAGGATGAGGACGCGCTCGCTGCCGCTGGCGCGGAAAAACATGTCGTGGATTTCGGCGGCGTCTTTCGGCTGCATCGACAAATTCGCCTGCATCCGCAATTGCGCTTCGCTCAGTGGGCTCGGTTGCGCCGGCGCCACCGGCGGCGATGCAATCTGCCGGGCGACGGGGACACTGTGCTCGGGATTGAACGGCCTCAGCCCGAGCTTTTCCAAGATTTCGGCCGGCGCGTTCGGGTAAATCGCAAGACGGGCGCGCACGGCCGCACGCGTCGCGTCGTCGACCTGGTCGATCAGCCGTGAAGTCAGCTCGACGAATTGCCGTTCTTCGTCGGTCGAATGCTTGCTGGCCTGAACGTAGAGATCGGTCAGCACTCGCAACAGGGTAGGACGGATATCGACGCCCTCGCGGCGGGAAAGCGTCATCAACCCATCGAGGCCTGGAAACAGTGGAATTGTGGTCATGTCAGGCGTACGCGACTTTATTCATCCCTCGCGGCAGCCTATGCCGATTCACTTTAACAGCTCGTTAAGGAAAACAATCGGTGAAGATGTCTCCATATTCTGGTGGTCGGATCCTGACATTCGCATCCGGTCTCGGCCGGCGTCTTCGAATGTTAGAACCGAAGGGACGCCGGCAAGTATAAGGTCCTCATGGGGTTTTGGATCCGACATTGGCGAGTGCGCGGCCAGGTGGGTAGCGAGCGCCAAAATCCACCCCACTCGACGAAGTGTTTTGGGGCGGCCACTCGATGTGCTCGACGGCGGCAAACCGGATTTGCTGAATTTAAATTAAGATGCCGTTAACCACGTCCTGATCTTAATGATTGCGTGCTGCCGGACAGCAGCAATCAGAGAGAGCTGACATGGGGATTATCATTGATTTTCCGGCGTCGCGGTGGGCGGGCTCCGCGATGGATGCCGCTCCGCGCGAGGGCATGGGTACCGTCCTGATTCTTCCCGCCGTCCGGATCGACCGCCAAACCGATGAAACCAGCGGTGGCCGCGGCCCGGAACAGGGGGCGGCTCCGGGGCGACGTCGCCGCCGGCGCTAAGTTCAGGCATTTCGACATGCCGGACACGCTTCATTCGATCCGGTGCACGTTTCCGGCCTTGGCGCTGCTTGTTGCATGCGTGGCGCTCGGGGGTTGCAGCGGCGGCGATTTCGGCCGCACCCGCCAGGATTTCATCAACGACGACATGCACCGCTGGATCGGCGGTGAGGCTACCTCAAGCATTGGCCTGCGTCCGTCGCAATTTCAGCTCACCGACAATGAGCGGCAGCTTCGCGATCTCGCCTATCCCCTGATCGAGCCGCCGCATTCGCGCCCGGCCTGGAGAAGCGTGTTCGGCGACTACCAGCCGCTGCCTTCGCCGTGGCGGCAGGCGCCGGCATTCGATCGCACGGCTTATGGGCGTGCCTTGATCGACGAGCCACATCGTTCGCATTCCTCGCGCTACGCCAACCTGATCGACGACGTGCGCGACGACGTCACCCGGTTCGAGCCGTTCTTCGCCAGCGCCGTCAAGGTGCTCGAGCTCGACCGCAAGCGGAACGCCAGCCTCGCCCATGTCTCGGAGCTGTCGCCGCGCGAACGCGACGACGCGATCGCCCGCATGCAGGAGAACACGCTGATCGTGCAATGGGTGCAGCAGTGCCTGGAGCGGCGGGTTTCCTCCTACCGCTGGGCGCTGGAGCGGCTGGTGATCCAGGCGCCCGACGGCATGGCAGCCGATGCCGATCGCCTGATCGGCGAGCTTGCGTCACAGACCGCCAACCCACCGGTCACGGCCGCACCCGTCATCGGCCGCGCGCTCAGTACGCGCGGCTGAGGCAGCCATTTTCCGCGAAAATTATCGCTCGAGCGCGGCGGCGTTTTTGGCGCGGTTTGCGTTGGGCCGCTGTTTCTGAAGTCGCGCGATGAAATTTTTCAGCACATCCGAAGCAGGTCTTGCTTCGCTGTAGGCAAGCCCGACCTGACGCTTCACCTTGATTTCGATTTCGCGCACGGCGACATCCGGATTGGCGCGCGCCACGCCCTCCGGCACGATCGCGACCCCAACGCCGGCCGCGACCAGGGCCATGGCCCAATCTTCCGATTCCGCAATCGCGACAGGTTTGCGCGGCGACGCGGTACGGCCGAACAACCCGGCTTGCTCGCAATGGCAACGATCGATCATCGCGACGCCGGCGAAATCGGAGGTGCGAAGGCGGTGCTTTAGCGTCAGCGGATGCGACGGCGGCAGCGCCGCGACATAGCGCTCGACCCAGAGCGGCACGAAGTGCTCGTTTGCATCGATGATGCTTCTGGAAATGATGCGCGCATCCGCGGTCTCGTTGATGCCCACGAGGCGCAGCGCCACGTCAGAATTACCGGTCAACACCTTCAGCAGGGCGATGGTCCGGGGCATATCCAGCGTGCGCATCAGCCCAAGGGTCAACGCGGGTCGCGTCGATGGTTTTCGGAACAAATTTCGCGCCGCATCGGCTTCGTCAATGATGCGACAAGCGACCGAATGGAACCGCTCAGCCGCCTGCGTCGGCGCGACGCCCTTTTTGTGCCGGATAAACAGCGCGGTACCGAGTTCGGCTTCCAGGTTGGTAATGGCTGCCGAGATCGAGGGTTGTGAGATGAAGCAGCGTCTCGCCGCGGCCGTCAAATTGCGTTCCCTGAACACCGCGGCGAAATATCGGAGCTCCCGGATATCCATAGTTCTATCCTATCGGTAATATAAGATATCCATATTTTACCTATGGTACCAGGCATGGCAAGCACAACGGGCTTCAGAAAAAGGGCTCGTCATGCGCATCCATCACCTCAACACCGGCACCATGTGCCCGATCGGGCGTCGTCTGGTGAACGGCACCGGCGGCCTGTTCGAACGGGCGCGCATGGTTTGCCACTGCCTGCTGATCGAGACCATCGACGGCCTTGCCCTCGTCGATACCGGCATCGGGCTCGACGACATCGCAGAGCCGCAGCGGCTGGGGCGCAAATGGGTCCGGCAAGCGGCGCCGCGGCTGGACCCGGCCGAGACGGCGGTTCGGCAAATCAGGGCGCTGGGTTATTCGCCAAGCGATGTGCGGCACGTCCTGCTGACGCATCTCGACCGCGACCATGCCGGCGGAATTGCCGACTTTCCGAGCGCGAAGGTGCACGTCCACCGAAAAGAGCATGAGATGGCGGTGCTGGGTCAGCCGGCCGCGCCCAAGGGCCGCTATGTCACGGAGCAATGGAAATGCCGGCCCGATTGGAAGTTCTACGGCGAGGGCGGCGAAGACTGGTTCGGCTTTGAGGGCGTCCGTGCGCTCGGCGATCGCGAGCCGGATATCCTGATGATTCCGTTACCCGGTCATACGTCCGGTCATTGCGGCATCGCCGTGCGCGGCAAAGACAAATGGCTGCTGCACGCCGGCGATGGCTATTTCTTCCACGGCCAGTTGCAGGCACAGGTGCGGATGCCGCTGGCGCTCGGGCTGTTTCAGCGCAGGGCGGACATTGATCGTGCCGCGCGCATCGCCAATCAGGAACGACTGCGCACGTTAAAGGCAACTCACGGCAATGAAGTTTTGATCTTCAACAGCCACGATCCCGTCGATTATGAGAATTGCCGTTGCGGCGGACAACCAACTCTGCCGCGTGCGGAGAACGCTGGCGCTTGACCGGCGGCGCACTCCGGTCGGGGCCGTTGACAGATCAAATAGTCATATATATGATGATCAAATATTTGACGATAAGGGTGCGACGAGATGCGTTCAATCATCGGGGTCCCACTGGAGACGGCGCCCGGCAATGCCGTCATGGGGAGTGATGGTGTTCCTGTCCGCCGCGCGGTGGCCCCGCTGGTGCGGAGGTTGCAGCAAATCTGCCAGTCGATGATCGCAGAAGCCGTGGCGGACGCCGAACTCGTGCAGCTTGAATATGCCTTGCTGGTGTTCGTCGATGATGTGCCAGGCATCAGCCAGCAGACGCTTTCGGAGGCGCTCGGGATCGACCGCAACAACGTAAGCCTGATCGCGGACAAGCTCGAAGCCCGAGGTCTTTTGAAGCGTTCGGTAAATGGTGCCGACCGCCGGGCGCGCGAACTCACCATAACGCCTCAAGGCAAAAGGCTATGGCGCCGGTGTCGTACCAAGGTTCGCGAAGCTAACGCCCGAATCCTGGCCTGCTTGGATGCCAAGGAGAAGGAGCCCTTTCTCGACATGCTGGTGCAAGTCGTGAATGCCAACAAAATCCACGCCCGGCCGGGCGGCGGGCGGCGGAAACGCGGCTCGATCAAGACATCGCCGACAGAGCGGAGGTGATTGATGTATGTTAGAGCGCGCTCCGTATTTGCCTTGTTAGCCGCTGCGATAACCTGTGCTTCAATGCAGGCGCGCGCGGAAACGTGGCCGGAGCGTCCAGTGAGGATCATTCTGCCTCTTCCCGCTGGCCTTGCGACCGATCTCGCGGCACGCCTGTTCGCTGAAAAACTCTCTGTACGCTGGGGACAGCCCGTCGTCGTCGAGAACCGCCCCGGTGCCGATGGCATTGTCGGCGTCACAAGTTTCGTCACCGCCCATGACGATCACACCCTGCTGTTCTCATTTGCCGGTCCGATCTCGATCAATCCCTTGATACACGAGAAATTGCCTTATGATCCCGTTCGCGACCTGGTGCCGATTGCAATGGCGATCGACAATTTCTTTGCAGTGGCAGTATCGAGCCCTACAGGGGTCCGCACACTCCATTCATTTATCGAGATGGCGCGAGCGCATCCCGAAAAATTCAACTGGGCAGCTACCGCAGGCCTGCCGCAATTCATCTTCCTGGCGTTGCAAAAAAGGGCAGGGTTGGTGCTGACGCAGGTGCCATATCGCGATTTTGCGCCCGCGCTTCAGGATCTTGCCGAAAATCGGATTCAGGTATTGGTGTCCTCGCCCGCTGTATTGATGCCCGCCATCGAGAGCGGCAAAGCACGGCTGTTAATGGTGACCAACCAGCAACGTTCTCCGCTCGCGCCAGACGTTCCGACGGCCGAAGAAGCTGGATTTCCGGAGCTCACGTTCGACGGTGTTGTGGGCTTTTTCGGAGGCCGGGATATGCCGGTTGCCCGCCGCGACCGCATCGCCGGCGATATCGCCGCGATTGCCGAAGGTCCGGAGATCAGTTCGCGGCTGCGAGCTTTGGGTGTCGCCATGCGCATCGGGACCTCAGCGCAATTCGCAGCCGCCATCGAAGAACAGCGCGCCAAGGTGAGTGGAATCATTTCGACTGAAAGAGCGGCCCACTGACGGCTCACCGCGACCGCCGACAGCAAGAGAGGAGGAGGAACAATGTCCGTCTCAGAAGGCAATTCGAGCCGCGCGCCGCCCGCGGCCCTGCTGTCGCTCATCACGGGATACATGCCCGCCCGCGCGATTCATATCTCAGCGCATCTTGGAATTTCCGACCTGCTCGCGGCCGGGCCGAAGTCGGCGGAAGCCTTGGCGCAAGCAACCAATACAAGCATCGGACCGCTGCTTCGGTTGCTGCGCGCCTTGGCGAGCATGGGCCTGCTTGAGGACCTCGGATCTGATCGCTTTGGCTTGACCGGCTTGGGCAGCCACTTGCGTTCGAACGTGCCGGGCTCGATGCGAAACTATGCGTTGATGTTTGGCGGGGAGCGAGCCTGGCGTTCCTGGGGCGAACTGCTCCACTGCGTAAAAACGGGCGAATCGGGGACGCGCCGCATCTACGGAATGGGAACCTTCGAATACCTGGCCGCAAATCCCGATGAGGCCGTTATCTTCAATGAGGCCATGGCGGAAAATACCCGGCGGGTCACCCAGGCGCTGATTTCGGCGTATGATTTTTCGCAGTTCCGCAAGATCATGGATGTGGGCGGCGGCAATGGCACGTTGATCGCAGCGATCGTGGCCGCACACCCGAATGTGCGCGGTGCGGTGTTCGATCTGCCTCGCGGCAGCGCGGAGGCGCCTCAGAAGCTTGCCGACGCCGGCGTAGCCGCAAGTTGCGA
Organism: Bradyrhizobium sp.; assembly: GCA_049674245.1. Lineage (GTDB taxonomy): Bacteria > Pseudomonadota > Alphaproteobacteria > Rhizobiales > Xanthobacteraceae > Bradyrhizobium. The sequence continues at coordinate 7,949 of JBATYU010000949.1, forward strand.
GGTCATCGCGGGTGACTTCTTTCGTTCGGTGCCCGAGGGAGCCGATGGCTACATTCTCAAATTCATCATTCACGATTGGGATGATGAGCAAAGCCTCGCGATCCTGAAAAATTGTCACAAGGCGATGCATCAGACCAGCAAGGTCCTGTTGTTCGAGCGTGTGATGCCAGAGAAAATGGAGGCGACGCCGGCCCATCAGCAAATGGCGATGGCTGACATGAATATGCTGGCGATGCCTGGAGGGCAGGAGCGAACCGAAAAAGAGTATCGAGATCTGTTGGCTAAGGCGGGTCTTTCCGTCGCTCGGATCCTTGCAATACCGGGCCTGGAAATCGGTGTAATCGAAGCTATTCGTAGTTGAACGCTTTCGGGACCATTGCAGGCGGATGTGGGTCCAAGCCATCAGCGCTTGCCGCGCGGCGCTTCCGCCTGCTTGGCCGGCGCGTCGGTCTGCACCTTGCAGCTCGATGCGGTGAGCGCGGCTTGCGCCTGCGGCATCAGGCCGGGCTCCGGCGCCAACGCCTTCAGCACGATCAATCCGGTCGCGGTTGGAGAATCGATGATCAGCCGGTCGGCTGCCGTTACGTCCTCATCCTCGGGCAAATCATTGTGCTGCGCCTCGGTCATCAGGTCGAGTTCGATCACCTTCTTGCCGGCGGAGCGATCGTTGATCGCGTAATAGGCGAGCTCGTTGCGGGTATAGAACGACACCGAGGTATAGGCCTGGCTGACCGGGACCGCGAGCTTGATCGGCCCGCCGGAAAGATCGTAGCGGCAAATCGCAACCGCGAACGCCGGATCCATGAACGGCATCGGCGAATTGTTGGGATCGGCGAGCAGGAGAGGGGTGACGGCGTTGAGCTTGGTCATCGGCGTCAGTCGCGAATAGGCGTCCTGGGTCGCGATCCGCGGCAATGCCAGCACGCTGACAAGATGCACCACGCCGCCCAGCAGCACACCCGCGACGACCGTGAACACGAGGCGGATCACGGGCACCCCACGGTCGCAATGGAGGGCATCGGCGCGTCGCGCTGAGTCCGCGTCGCAACGCCGACCGGCGTATCGTACAGCCGCAGCATCAGCGCGTAACGTTCGATCCCGCCGGTCGGAAGCCAGTTTCCCGCGCGCGAGCGCGACGCCACCCGGATTTCGAATGCGCCGTCCGCGCCGCGGATGATCTCCTGGCTGGTGAAGCCGTAACGTTGCAGCGAATTGGCGATGAGGTGTCCTTTCTGGTCGTACAGCGTCAGCGTCCAGAACCGCGCCGCGGGGGTCACGCCGCTGACGACCACATCGCAGCGGCCGTCGAGCGGCTTGCTGCGGTCATCCGTGGTCGCCGAAAACGCCACGCCGTCGCCGGTTCCGATCGGCAACTCGCCGTTACGCACGATGGTGGCACGCGAATAGGGATCGACATCGGCGGTGCCGGTCTTGGGCCGGGCGGTCCATGCGCCGATCGTGAGTGTGCCGAGATCGGTGCCGCGCGTCGCCGTCATCCAGGTCGCGCCAACACCGACCACGGTCGCGAGCAATAGCGCCAGCAGGGTGATGAGGACCAGCCGCACGGTTTAATTCTTGCGCGGCGCCGAGGGAGCCGCACTGCCCGGCGTCGCCGCCGCGAAACTATCGGGAAATGTAAGCGTGCTCGACGACACCGGCTTGGCGGGTTTGGCCGGCTCGTCCGACGTCTTGGCGGCGGTCTTGGCCGCCTCGTCGAGCAGCTTCTCCACGCGCACCAGAATGTCCGCGCCACGCTTGGTGAGGACCGGCGGCGGTCCCGGCTTGATCTCTGGAGGTTTCGGTGCGCCGTACGCCGCGACCGTCGCGGGGACCGCGGGCTGCGGCGGTTTGGGACCCGCCGCCGGATAGCCGGAGATATCCTTGATCTCGACGCCCTGATGCGCCACGGCCATGATGTCGTGCCAAGTCTGCGCCGGCAGCGAGCCGCCGGTCATGCGGTTGGTCGGCGAGTAATCGTCATTGCCGTACCAGATGGCACAGACGAAGTTGCCGGTATATCCGACGAACCAGGCGTCGCGATAGGCGTTGGTGGTGCCGGTCTTGCCGGCGGTCGGAATGCCGTCCAGCCCGGCGCGCCGCGCGGTGCCTTCGCTGACGACGTGGCTCATCATGCCCACCATGTCGGAGGCGACCGAAGCCGGAATGGCCACCCGCGGCTTCGGACCGTCGCGGTCCCAGCGCCAGACCAGATCACCGGTGCCGGTGCGCACTTCCAGCACCGCATGCGGGGTGACGGATTTACCCTTGTTGGGAAACGTCGCGTAGGCCACGCCATGTTCGAGCACGGTGACTTCGTCGGCGCCGATCGGCAGCGACGGCGTATCCGGCAGCGGCGCCTTGATGCCGAAGCGGCGCGCCACCTCGACGATCTTGGCGCGGCCTCTCTTGGCGGATTCCCACTGGTTTTTCGGATTATTGCCGATCGCAATCGACAGCTTTACCGGAATGACGTTGATCGAGCGGGTAATCGCCTGCGTCAGTGTCACCGAGCCAGAGTAGGAGTGGCCGTAATTTTGCGGACACCAATTGCCGAGGCAGACCGGGCCATCGACCACGATCGAGGTCGGCTTGAACCCGTTCATCAGTGCGGTCGAGTAGACATAGGGCTTGAACGACGAGCCGGGCTGCCGGTAGGCGTCAACCGCTCGGTTGAACTGGCTCGCGCCATAGTCGCGACCGCCGACCATCGCGCGCACGCCGCCGTCGAGATCGGCGACCACGCTGGCCGCCTGCGTCGCGTGATAGTCGCGGCCAAACTGGCGCAATTGATTTTCGATGGCTTCTTCGGCGGCCTTCTGCACGTTCATGTCGATCGCGGTACGGACCACGAAGACGCGCTCGGAATAGGATTTTGGAAACGTATCGACCAGCTTGCGCATCTCGTCGAAGGCATAGTCGAGATAATAGTTCGGCGAATTCTCGTCGCGGCGGTCAACCGCAAAGGCCGGATTGCGCCGGGCGCCGAACACCTGGCCTTCGGTCATGAAGCCGGCATCGACCAGATTGTCCAGCACCACGTTGGCGCGGGCGCGCGCCGCGGGCAGGTTGATGTGCGGGGCGAATTTGGTCGGCGCCTTGAACAGCCCGGCGAGCATCGCGGCCTCCGCGAGATTGACGTCGCGGACCGACTTGTTGAAATAGAAATGCGCAGCACCGTCGACGCCGAAGGTGCCGCCACCCATATAGGCGCGGTCGAGATAGAGTTTTAGGATCTCGTTCTTGGTCAGCCGCGTCTCCAGCCAGACCGCGAGGAACGCTTCCTTCACCTTGCGCTCGATGGTGCGCTCGTTGTTCAGGAACAGGTTCTTGGCGAGTTGCTGAGTGATCGAGGAGCCGCCCTGGCGCACGCCGCCGGCTTGCGCGTTGGTAACGAGCGCGCGCGCGGTGCCGCCGATGTCGATGCCGAAATGGTCGTAGAAGCGGCGGTCTTCGGTGGCCAGCGTCGCCTTGATCAGATTGTCCGGGAAATCCTCGAGCGGGATCGAGTCGTTGTGCTTGATGCCGCGGCTGCCGATCGGATTGCCGTAGCGATCGAGGAACGCCACCGCGAGATCGGACTTCTTCAGCCAGTCCTCGTCGGCGGTTTCGCGAAAGGCGGGGATCGCCAGCGCCAGCATCAGGACCATGCCGCCTAATCCGATGGTGGCCGCCTCCGACAACGGTTCGATGAAGACCCAGCGCTTCCAGCGGCCGACATAGAAGCGGTCCATGAAGGTCGAGTAGCGCTCGTAGAGTTCGCGCGTGCCCCTAAGTGACGAGAACAGCGTGGAGTCGAAACGCGCGTCCAGATCCAGACGGAAATTATCGAGCCGTCTTTTCCAATCGTCTGGGATAATCTTGCGCACCCGGGACCCTTGGTCGGTTCGAAAGCGTTCGAGCGCCCCGGCTGGGCGCTACGACACGTCTTGCGGGAGTGTTGCGGCAAACCCAAGGCGCTTTTTGCACACTTGGGGACTCACCTCATCTTCTAACCGAGCGGGGCCGATAAACCAATGCTCTCAAAGCGATTTTGAACGGTACAACTAATGGCTTTCAGGGCTTTTGGGCAGCCCGCGAGCCGCCCACTTTGCCTTTGCCGCCACAACGCCTAGAACGGCGCAGGCCTCAAATATCGGGATTCATGACCGCGCCCCCCAAGCCAGTTTCGGACCAAGAGGGATTCTTCTGGAAAACCAAGACGTTGGAAGAGATGTCCAACGCCGAATGGGAGAGCCTGTGCGACGGCTGCGCGCGCTGCTGCCTGGAAAAGCTGGAGGACGAAGATACCGGCAAGATCTATTTCACCCACGTCTCCTGCAAGCTGCTGGATGCCGGCCTTTGCACCTGCAAGGACTACCCCAACCGCTCCGACAAGGTTTCGGACTGCGTCAGGTTGACGCCGGAAAACGTCCGCACCCTGAACTGGCTGCCGCCGAGCTGCGGGTACCGGTTGGTCGCGGAAGGGCGGGACCTCTATTGGTGGCATCCGCTTATTTCCGGCGATCCCAACACCGTTCATGAAGCCGGCGTCTCGGTGCGCGGGCGGGTGCAGGGAAGCGAGAACGAGATTGCCGACGCCGACCTCGAAGATCACATCGTGCAATGGCCGGCATTATTGCCGAAGCGCGCGCGGCTGAAGAAACGGCCGAAATCCTGACGATGATTCACCTGAACGGATCACGTCATTGCGATTGACCGCCCGCGGGATGCACCCATGCGCGCGAGGTGCTGCCTCGGTGTGGAATTGCCGCCTAAATATCAACCGATAGGATGATTCACTCGCCGTTTTGCGGCAAGCAGCAAAAAAATGTCCCGATGAACAAGTTCGAACGGCAGCGCCGTCAACCTGCCGATCACCAAACATTGCCCGAGGCGATTGCCGCCGAACTGCCCGAGATGGCGACCCAAGTGGTCGATGTCAGCGACGCGCCGACGATCGCGCCGCCAGCGGCGCTGACGCAGGATGAAGTCCGTACCATCCTGATCAGCCTGATGCTGACGATGTTTTTGGCGGCGCTGGACCAGACCATCGTCGCGACCGCGCTGCCGACCATCGGCCGGCAATTCCACGACGTCACCAGCCTCTCCTGGGTCATCACCGCCTATCTCCTGGCATCGACCGCGGTCGCGCCGGTGTTCGGTACGCTGAGCGACATCTATGGCCGCCGCGCCATGATCATCGCGGCGCTGAGCCTGTTCATCGCGGGCTCGATGCTGTGCGCGGTGGCGCCGAACATGCCGGTGCTGATTTTGGCGCGCGGCCTGCAGGGGCTCGGCGGCGGCGGCATCATGCCGGTCGTGCAGACCGTGATTTCCGACGTGGTGAGCCCACGCGAGCGCGGCCAGTACCAGGCCTATTTCAGCGGGGTCTGGGTGGCCGCCGGCATCGGCGGGCCGATCCTCGGCGGCGTGTTCGCCGAACATCTGCACTGGTCGATGATCTTCTGGATCAACGTGCCGCTCAGTCTCGCGGCACTCGGGCTGTTGTTGCCGAAGATGGGCAAGATCCCGACCTTTCACCGCAAACGCAAGGTCGACTGGCTCGGCGGCGTGCTGCTGATGGCTGCCGCCGTCGTGTTCATGCTGGTGCTGACCTGGGGCGGCAACCGCTATCTCTGGCTGTCGCCGACCATCCTTGCGATGGTGGGCGCATCCGTGGCCCTGGCGCTCACCTTCGTCTGGCACGCCGGTCGGGCCGAGGAGCCGTTCCTGCCGCTGTCGTTGATGGGCGGAAGCGTGGTGCCCTATGCGATGGCGGCCGGTGGATTCGCGCTCGGCGCCATGATGGGGCTGACCGTACACCTGCCGCTCTACTACGAGGTGGTCTATCACTTGAGCGCCAGTGAGGCCGGGCTGGCGCTGATTCCGCTGGCGGCGGTCTCGACCGGGGGTGCTGCGATCGCCGGGCAAACCATGGCGCGCGCCAGGCACTATAAGCGGGTGGCCATCATCGGAACGGGGGTTGCCGCATTGGCGGGGTGCGCGCTGGCGCTCGTGGTGCTGCCGCTGTGGGCGTTGCTGGTGCTGCTGTCGGTATTCGCACTCGGCCTCGGCACGGCGTTTCCCGTCAGCGTGGTCTCGCTGCAGAATTCGGTGGCGCGATCGCAGATCGGCACCGTCACCGGCGCGATGAATTTCTTCCGCGCGCTGATGGCCTCATTCACAGTGGCAGCATTCACCGCTATCCTGTTGATGGCGTTGGGCGCGGATATCTCGCTCGCTGGCGAGAATCGCGGCCCGGTAAGCTCGATCCCGGCATCCGATATGATCACGGCCTTTCGCTATGTGTTCGGCGCCGCCGCCGCGCTGCTCGCCTGCGCGTCGCTGTGCAACATCTTGATGGAAGAGCGGCCGCTGGCAGGCCCCGGCACGCCGGTCGAGATGGCGGAGTAGCGGCCGCGCAGGCTAGCCCCGCGCCGCGATTTGATTTAACAGCGGCGCCGGCACACATACCAATCCGACACGGAGCCGGCCATGAGCAAACCCACCATCGAACAGGCCCGAATGGGCACTGAGGCCATCGCCTTTTGCATCGCGCGGACCTTGATCGAACGCGACCCCTCGTTAAAGGCGCCGATCCGCGCCAACCTGCGCAAGATGTGGGAGCTATTGGAGGAACGCGAGGACCATGGCGCGGCCGACATGGTCGACACCATGATCAAGGCGCTCAACGATCCCGCCTTCTTCAAGCCGTGAGGGCCTGAACACAAAATCGCGAAAACAACCCATGCAAAGTAGAATGGGTCCCCTCACTCGGGCTGCGCTGCGTCCGGGGGCACGAGAAGAAAATGGCCCGAACCTAATCTTATCCCGCCCTAAACCGCCTGCGCCACGCGCGCGTCGATCTCTTCCCGCAGCACGGTAAAATCGATCGGCTTGGTCAACAGCCCGCTGGCGCCGCTTTCCAGCGCCTTGCGCTTGGTGTCGGCATCGCCATAGGCGGTGATCATGATGACTGGAACGTCAGGCCGCATTTCCTTGACCTTGGGCAGCATCTCAAGCCCGGTCATCCCGGGCATGTTGATGTCCGACAGGATCAGGATCAGCGGTTGCTCGATGGTGGAGGCGATGCGCGCGAGCGCGTCGGCGGCGGAATTTGCGAAATCCATCACGAAACGCTGCGCGCGCAAATCGCGCCGGAATTGCTGGCGGAACAGCGCCTCGACATCGGGCTCATCGTCCACCACTAACACTAAAACATTCACGCCTAACCTCTGGATTTATTTGAAAGATTGCTGGTCCGTGGCAATACGATGGTAAATTCCGTGAACTGCCCGGGTTCGGTCGCGACATCGATCGTGCCACCGTGCTGTTTCACGATGATGTCGTGGCTCATGGAGAGCCCAAGCCCGGTCCCTTCGCCCGCCGGCTTGGTCGTGAAGAACGGGTTGAACATCTTCTCCTTTACCTCGGGCGGGATGCCGGTGCCGTTGTCGCGAATCCGGATTTCGACATGGTCGCCGCAGTCTCTGGTGGTAGCGCTGAGGACGGGATCAAAATCCGTGCCGTTATTGGCCTTGCGTTTTGTCACGGCATAGAAGCCGTTTGAGATCAAATTCAGGAACACGCGGGTGATTTCCTGCGGAAATACCTCGATCAGCCCGGCGTTCGGGTCGAAATGGCGCTGCAGCGTGACATTGAATTGCGGTTTTTCGGCACGCGCGCCGTGATAGGCGAGGTTGAGGCTTTCATCGACCAACGCGTTGATGTCGGCTGGCCGGTGGTCGCCGGAACCCTCGCGCGAATGCAAGAGCATGTTCTTGACGATGGAATCGGCGCGTCTGCCGTGCTGCACCACTTTTTGCAGATTGTCCTTCAGAAGCCCCGTCAATTCATCGACTTCCGCGCGAACCTTGTCGGCGAGCGTGGCCTGTTTCAGCACGTCATTGAGTTCGTCCGTCAATTCCGCTGACAGAGCAGAGAAATTATTGACGAAATTGAGTGGATTCTTGATTTCATGCGCAATGCCGGCGGTGAGCTGGCCGAGGGAGGCCAGCTTCTCGGTCTGGATCAGGCGGCCCTGCGCGGTGCGCAGGTCGTCGAGGGATTTGCTCAAATCGGCGGTGCGCTGCCGCAATTCCTTGAGCAGTCGTGCGTTTTCGATCGCGATCACGGCCTGCTTGGCGAAATTGCTGAGCAGGTCGATCTGCTTGTCGTCGAAGAGGCGAACCTCCTGGCGATAGACGGTGATCACGCCGATGACTTCGTTGTCCCGTAGCATCGGCACAACGGCGATCGTGCGAGCGCCGCCGAGCTCGGCCAGCTCGACCGTTGATTGGGCACCTTCCAGGTATGCCGGAGTGGTCCGCACATCGGCGACGTGGAGCACCTGCTTGCTCTCGATTGCTTTCCCCAAGGCGCCTTGCGGATGCGGCCGACGGACCGCGTTGGCCCTGGCTGCGGCAAATGCCGGCGGGGCATTATAGAGCGCGGCCTGACGCACCCAACCGTCCTCGACCAGATTCATCGATCCGAATTCCGCGCCGCAAACGCGCGTGGCGTTTTCAAGCATCGTCTCGAAGACAGGCGCCAGTTCGCCGGGCGATGAGCTGATGACCCGGAGCACTTCGGACGTCGCAGTCTGCTGCTGCAGTGATTCCGTGAGGTCACGGGTCTTTGCCTGCACCTCGTCGAACAGGCGCACGTTCTCGATGGCGATCACCGCCTGGTCGGCGAAGGTCGTGGCCAGCTCGATCTGTTTGTCGGTGAAGGGCCGAACGTTTCGACGCAACAGCACCAGCGCGCCAACCGGTTTGCCTTCGCGCAGCAGGGGTACGCCGAGGAATGTGCGGGGGTCGCCGCTCAGTCTCTGGGCTTCCGAAAAAGTGTAGTCGGGATCAGCGTGCACGTCGGGCACATGAGTCACTTTGCCCTCGAGCAAGGTCCGTCCGGTCATCGTCGCACGTTCCGGCCTGACCGGAAGGTCCTTTACATAATCGACGAACTCCGGGGAAAAGCCGTGCGATCCGGCCCGAAAATACGTGTCGCCTTTTTGGCGCGTGATCACCGCCATTTCCGCCTCGCACAGACGCGCCGCCGACTCGACGAGGGTATCGAGCACGGTCTGCAAATCGAAGGCCGAGCGGCTGATCACCTTGAGCACGTCGGCGGTCGCGGTCTGCTGTTGCAGCGACTCTCGCAGATCCTCGGTGCTGGCGCGCAACTCGTGAAGCAGCCGCGCGTTCTCGATGGCGATGACGGCCTGAGCCGCGAACTGTTTCAGCAGCGATATCTGCTTTTCCGAGAAGCGCAGGGGCTCCTGCCGGAAAATCATCACGTTGCCGACCACGCGTTCGTCCCGGAGAAGGGGAACGGCCAACAGGCTGCGCGCGCCCCCGAGATCGACCAGCGCTCGGCGATTGGGCTCGCCGGCGCGATAGGCCTCCGAGTCCTTGAGATCGAGAATCTCAACGATTGGCTCGCCTTGCAGAAGCCGGGCTGGCGCCGTGCCCGGGCCGTATTCCAGCAGCTTGCTCCGCCGGTATTCGTCATAGGCGGGAGGCAGCCCGCGCGTGGCAGCGGTATGGAACAGCTCACCGTCAAAGGTGTTGAGCACGCCGAAATCGGCGCCGCAAAGATGCATCGCCTTGCCGAGCATCGCGTCGAATACCGGTACGAGGTCGCCGGCGGAGCTACTGATGACGCTCAGGACCTCGGATGTCGCCGTCTGCTGCTCCAGCGACTCGGAAAGTTCTTGCGTTCTTGCCTGCACCTCTTCGAACAGGCGGACGTTGCCGATGGCGATCACGGCCTGGTCGGCGAAGGTCTGCAACAAGGCAATTTGTTTGTCGCTGAAGGGGTTCACCTCGAACCGGCGGAGCGTGATCGCTCCGATGCTTTCGCCTTCGCGCAGCATAGGCACGCATAAGATGCTCCGAAAGCCGTCGCGGCGCGAGTGCTCTTGTCCTTCCGGGAATTCGGCGCCTTCGTCGGAGAGCGCATCGTGCAGGTGGACCGGCACCCGGTCGATGACCGAGCGCCCCGTTACCGAGTTGCGATTTATCCGCAATTTCTCCAATTTTACCGGTATCGGCCCTTGGTGCGCGCTGAAGCGCAGATCGTCACCATCTTTCAGGAGCACCACGGCATCATAGGCGTCGCAAAGCTCGCAGGCGCTCTCGACGATGGCCTTGAGGACGGGTTCGACCTCCGTCGGCGACGAAGCGATCACGCTGAGGATGTTGGCGCTACCGGTCTGGTAGGTCAGCGCCTCCGTGAGATCGCGGGTTTTGGCCTGGACTTCGTCGAACAATCGCGCATTTTCGATGGCGATCACCGCCTGGTCGGCGAAGGTCCGCAGCAACTGGACATGATGGTCGGCGAAAGCGCCGGGCTGGACGCGCGTCACCGCAATGAAGCCGATCGAGACGCCGTCATTCATCAGCGGCGCGTACAGCATGCTGCGGTAGCCGCGCGCCCGCGAGATCTCTAGAAGCTCGTCGGACAGGGCTTCGGCGTCGGCGATTTGTGTGACCTCGCCGGCCTGCGCCATCCGGAACGGGGGAAAATCGGCAACCGGCCGCGGGAAGGTGGCCTTTAGAATTTCATCTGCAGCGGGAGTGGTTGGCGTGAACGCTTTGAGGTAAGCGATGCCGTCGATGAAACGGAAGACCGTACTTGAGAAGCCGCCGAGCAGTCGATTGGCGCTGGTCGCGATGGCGTCGAATACCGGTTGTACGTCCGACGGCGAGCTGGCGATCACCTTCAGGATGTCAGCCGTGGCGGTCTGCCGCTCCAGCGCTTCCTGTGTCTCGTTGAACAGCCGCGTATTCTCGATGGCGATCACGGCCTGGTCGGCGAACGTCTG
>JBATYU010000950.1:0-4807 GCA_049674245.1 Bradyrhizobium sp.
CCCGTTCCGGCCGGCGCCCGCGTGCGGCTGCGCGTCACCCTTTCGGGAGTCGAACCAAGGGACGGCGGACAAGTGATCATGAAGACCCAGAACACGCTTGAAGTCGAGGGATCGGAAAAGCCTGCCCTCATCGCTGAAACATTGGCGTTGCTCATTCCCGCATCTGGAGCGCGAAAACAGTGAGTACAGAAAACCGTGCCGAACCGCCGTCGGCTGAAGGCATTTCCGAAGCAGCCGCACGGAATACGCTCGCACTCAATCCCCTTGTCGGCATTCGCGGCCAGGATCTGGCCGACAGCGCCGGTATTCTTTTCAAGGCGATGATCAACGAGCCTAAGGTCGCCGCCGAACAGTGGTTTTCGTTCCTGGGCGAATTGGCCCAGATCGCAAGCGGCAAATCGGGGCGCGCGCCGAAAGCGGGCGACCGGCGGTTTTCCGATCCGACGTGGAAGGAGAGCGAGCTCCACAGTGGACTGCTCAAGGCCTATCTGGCTTGGGGCGACGCGGTCTCTGGCCTGGTCGACAAGACGAGTCTGAGCAACATCGACAAGGCGCGGGCGCATTTGATCACGGAGATCTTGATCGACGCGGTCGCGCCGACCAATGCCATCTTCACCAATCCGGCAGCCGTGCGCAAACTCCTGGATACCGGTGGCCAAAGCTTATGGCGAGGACTGAAGAACTACCTCGATGATCTCACAAGAAATCGCGGCATGCCGTCGATGGTTGACACCAGCGCCTTCAAGGTAGGGGAGAATCTCGCTGCCACGCCGGGCTCCGTCGTGTTCCGCAATGAGCTCCTTGAGCTGATCCAGTACACGCCGACCACGCCAAAGGTCTGGAAACGGCCATTGGTCGTGACGCCGCCCCAGATCAATAAATACTACGCGCTCGATCTATCACCGGACAAAAGCATGGTCCGGTTTCTACTCGACAGCGGAATCCAGCCGTTCTGCGTCAGCTGGCGCAACCCGACTGAGGTCAATCGCGACTGGGGACTGGGCACCTATGTTGCCGCACTTGACGAAGCCGTCGACGTCGCGCGCGAAATAACGGGCAGCCAAGACGTATCAATGATGGGCTCCTGCTCCGGGGGCATTACCTCGACCGCCTATTTTGCGACGCTTGGCAGCGCGGCGGAAAGGAAGATCAGGAACATCGTGTTGGCGGTCTGCTTGCTCGACCCTAATACGGCCGACGAGAGTGCGTTCGGCTGTCTGATGACGCCTGAGACCATGCTTGCGGCCAAAGAGACCTCCCGACTTCGCGGGATCGTCGACGGCCACGAACTGGCGCGGATGTTTGCATGGATGCGACCGAACGACCTGATCTGGAACTACTGGGTCAACAACTATCTGCTCGGCAATCAGCCGCCGGCCTTCGACATCCTTTATTGGAACGCCGACACGACCCGCCTCCCGGCGCGTCTGCACGGCGACTATCTCGATCTCTACTTCACCAATCCGTTCGTCAATTCCGGCAAGCTATCGCTGAACGAAAAGATCGTCGACATGACCAAGGTCAAGGCCGACAGCTACGTCGTCGCTGGCGTCACCGACCACATCACGCCATGGAAGGGCGTTCACAAGACGGCGCAGATCATGGGCGAGGGCACCACCTTCGTGCTGTCGAACAGCGGCCACCTGCAAAGCCTGCTCAATCCACCGACAAATCCGAAGGCGTCCTTTATGATCGGGCAGGTCAATCCCGCAGGGCCCGATGCGTTCCTTACTACCGCCGAGAAGCGGAAAGGAAGCTGGTGGCTGGATTGGCGGGACTGGTTGCATGCGCGCTCGGGCGATGAGATCGACGCGCCCAGCTCCCTCGGCAGCGCGCGGAATCCGGTAATGGCGAAGGCGCCGGGGACCTACGTCTTTGACTGACGACCCCACCAGCAAAGCTCGGGCCGACGGCGGATCGGCAGACCCGCGCGATGCGGTTCGGGCTGCGAAACCCGGAGAGATCGAGGTCCGCCAAATCTCGATCCGAGGCCAATCCCTGCAGGTTGCCATCAAGCATGGTGCAGCCAGCAGGGCGCCATTGCTGCTGTTCAACGGGATTGGCGCGAACTGGGAATTGGCAAGACCTTTCCTCGAGGCGCTGACCGACACCACCGCGATCATTTTCGACGTACCCGGGGTCGGCGGCTCGCCGGTGCCCACCCTGCCGTATCGCCCGTCGAGGCTTGCGCGGCTCGCGGCAGGCGTTGTTGCCGAGCTCGGCTACCAGGACATTGACGTGGCCGGAGTTTCCTGGGGTGGTGCCATTGCACAGCAATTCGCTCACCAATATCCGAAGGCCTGTCGGCGGTTGGTGCTGGCTGCGACCTCGCCGGGTGCGATCATGGTGCCGGCTCGTCCGTCGGTACTCTGGAAGATGGCGACGCCGCGGCGCTATACCGACAAGGACTACATGAGCAAGGTAGCACCAGAAATTTACGGCGGTGCGTTTCGTAAGGATCCGTCGTTGATCGGCTCGCATGCCAAGGCGATGCACGGTGCGGGCAACCTCGGTTACTTGTACCAGCTTCTCGCCATGACGGGCTGGACGAGCCTGCCGTGGCTTTGGTCACTGCCGCAGCCGACGCTCGTTCTGATGGGCCGCGACGATCCGCTGGTTCCGGTGATCAACGGCCGCGTTTTGGCGCGACTCATACCGAACGCGCAGTTGCGCCTGATCGATGACGGGCATCTCTTCATGGTGACGCGGCCCAAGGAGACCGCGGCGATGATCGAAGCGTTTCTCGCCGGGGGAAGTGTCAGCCCGGAAGAAAGATCACGCCTGCGAACAGTCATCGGATGAGACGGCTGTTTCCGAGACAGGAGGGACCACATCAATCGACTTAAGGCCACCGAACCTGAAGGGAGGATATCATGACAAATGAAAACATTCTTACGTCGCCTGTTGAGGAAATTCGGCAGTGATCTTGGCTTGCCGAAGGTCGATGTCGACATGCTGATTGAGGGTCACAAGAAGAATATCGATGCCCTCAGCCAGAGCGCGACGGTCACCGCGCAAGGCGCTCAGTCGATGGCGCAAAAGCAGCGCGAGATCTTCGAGGCGGGGCTGCAGGAGGCGACAAAACTCGCGCGCGGATACCAGCCGCTCGGCAAGCTTGAGGACAACCTCGCTTTGCAGACAGAGTTCGCCAAGAAGGTCTTTGAGATTGCCGTCAAGGGCGCGCAGGACAGTGCGACCGCCGCGAGGCAGTCGACCGGCGAGGCCGTGAAGATTATTCAGGATCGCTTGAAGGAGAGCTTTGATGAGATCCGGAGCAGCGTCAACCGCAACAAGCCTGCCTGACGCCGCTGGTCGGTCGGGGTAAGGCACCACCGGGCTTTGGTGCGAAGAGCAAAGCTTCTGCGCCAGAAGCCGCGGGAAGGGAAGGCCGAACCCCGCCATTCGTTCAAAGGGAGGTACACATGGCAAGTCCACAAGTGGCGCAGGCCAAGAGGCCGGCCTATTCACCGCCGACAGTGAACGGTGATTTCTACAAGATTGGCAACATTCTCAACGACAAGGAGCGCGCGCTGATCAAGCGCGTGCGCGAGTTTACGGAAGGCGTGGTAGCACCGGTGATCGAGGACTATTGGGCCCGCGACGCATTTCCGTTCGAGATCGTTCCGAAGATGGCCGAAGTCGGCATTGGCGGAGTGGGCTACCAAGGCTATGGCGCCGCCGGCGGCAGCTGGCTGCTGAACGGCTTTGTCGCGATGGAGCTGGCGCGCGTCGATTCGTCGGTCGCGACCTTCTGGGGCGTGCACACCGGTCTGTCGGCCGGATCGGTCTATCTGTGCGGGGACGAGGACCAGAAGCAGCGCTGGCTGCCGGGCATGATGCGTTTCGAGACGATCGGCTCGTTCGGGCTGACCGAGCCGCTGGTGGGTTCGGCGACGTCAGGCGGGATGATGACGACGTGCCGGCGCGAGGGTGACAGCTGGATCCTCAACGGCCAGAAGAAATGGATCGGCAACGCGACCTTCGCCGACATCAACGTAATCTGGGCACGGGAGGAAAGCTCCGGTCAGGTCAAGGGTTTCGTCGTGGGCAAGAACAATCCCGGGTTCTCGGTCGAAAAAATCAAAAACAAGATGGCTTTGCGGGTGGTCCAGAACGGGCTGATCACCCTGAAGGACTGCCGGGTGTCCGAGTCGGACCGGTTGCAGAACGCCAATACCTTCAAGGACACAGCGAAGGTCCTCCGGATGACCCGCACCGGGGTCGCATGGTTTGCGGTCGGCTGTCAGATGGGCGCCTACGAGCATGCCTTGCGCTACGCCACCGAGCGGACGCAATTCGGCAAGCCAATCGGCGGCTTCCAGCTCGTGCAGGACCTCCTCGTGCGGATGCTCGGCAATGTCACGTCGACGCAGACGATGATGTTGCGCCTGGCGCAGTTGCAGGACGAAGGCCTGATGCAAGACGAGCACGCGTCGCTTGCGAAGGCGTTCTGCACCGTCAAGTGTCGCGAAACGGTCGGCTATGCCCGTGAATTGCTCGGCGGCAACGGTATCCTGCTCGATAATCATATCGGCCGCTTTGTGGCAGATGCGGAGGCGATCTATTCGTACGAGGGCACGCGGGAGATGAACACGTTGATTGTCGGAAAGGCCATCACCGGGTTAAGCGCGTTCGTCTAGCGATGTGGTGGCGTCAGGTCGTGGGAGTCAATCCGATATGATTGCTCAACTTTTGGAGCCGCCGGTGACCCATCCTCACTTAATCTCGTGTAAGATTTCTGGAAAGATGGAGGCCCGCTCGGGAGAGCGGGCCTGACGAACTTATTCATCCGTCTTCCAAATGAAGA
>JBATYU010000951.1:0-1943 GCA_049674245.1 Bradyrhizobium sp.
TCCCTGTTTGTTCGATCTGACGGCTTGACCCCTTATATATCCTTTGTCACGGTCTCCCGAAGCTGGGAGAAAAATTTGGCGACAACGACAAACAATCATCTCAAGCGGCCGGAACCGCAGGCGCTGGCGAGCACGCTGCAAGCGCTCGCCGCGCGGTTCGGCAACCGCCTGATGACCTCGCAAGCGGTGCGCGACCAGCACGCCCATACCACCACCTGGCTGCCGCCGCAGCCGCCCGACGCGGTGTTGATGGCGCAGGAGACCGCCGACATCCAGGACGCGGTGCGGATCTGCGCCAGGCATCGCGTGCCCGTGATTGCGTTCGGCACCGGAACATCGCTGGAAGGCCATGTCAACGCGCCGGCCGGCGGCATCTCGATCGACCTGCGCGACATGAACAGGGTACTCGAGGTCCATGCCGACGACCTCGACTGCGTGATCGAGCCCGGCGTCACCCGCAAAACGCTGAACGAGCATCTGCGCGATCAGGGCCTGTTCTTCCCGATCGACCCCGGCGCCGACGCTTCGCTCGGCGGCATGGCGTCGACGCGGGCCTCCGGCACCAATGCGGTGCGCTACGGCACCATGCGTGACAACGTGCTGGCGCTGAAAGTGGTGCGCGGCGACGGCGCGATCATCACCACGGGTACGCGGGCGAAGAAATCCTCGGCCGGTTACGACCTGACGCATCTGTTCATCGGCGCCGAGGGCACGCTCGGCATCATCTGTGAACTCACCATCAAGCTGCGCGGCATTCCCGAAACGATTGCGGCTGCGGCCTGTTCGTTCGAGACCGTGCGCGGCGCCTGCCAGGCGACGATCCTGGCGATCCAGACCGGCATTCCGGTGGCCCGCATCGAGCTGCTCAACGCCGAGCAGGTCAAGGCCTGCAATGCCTATTCGAAATTGTCGCTGCCGGAGACGCCGCTGCTGCTGCTTGAATTCCACGGCAGCGAGAATGAGGTTGCGGAGCAATCGAAAAATTTCGGCGAGATCGCCAAGGAATGCGGCGGCGGCGAGTTTTCATGGACCACGCGGCCCGAGGACCGCACCAGGCTGTGGCAGGCGCGGCATGACGCCTATTGGGCGGTCAAGGCGCTGCGGCCGGGCGTGGGCGTGGTGGCGACCGATGTCTGCGTGCCGATCTCGCGGCTGGCCGACTGCGTCACCGAAACCGAGGAGGACCTGAAGCGCCTCAATCTGCTGTCGCCGATGGTCGGCCATGTCGGCGATGGCAATTTCCACTGCTCGCTGGCGTGCGACGTGGACGATGCCGACGAGATGGCGCGCGGCGAGGAGTTCATGCACCGCCTGGTCGAGCGCGCGCAGTCGATGGGCGGCACCTGCACCGGCGAGCATGGCGTTGGCCAGGGCAAGCAGAAATATCTGAAGGCCGAGCTCGGCCCCGAGGCGCTGGAGGCGATGCGCGCGCTGAAGCAGGCGCTCGATCCGCAAAATATCTTCAATCCCGGAAAAATCGTGCCGGCGGCATAGGCCGGCATTGGAACCTTTGCCTCGTCTTTGCGTCTTTTCCGATGGTGCCAATTGGAGGGCGCGGTGAGGGTGCCATGTCAAAACTGATCACGCGAATTGCCATTATTGTTCTGGCGACCGTGCTGTCGGGCGCCGCGCTGGCCCGGGGCGGTGGTGGTGGTCATGGCGGTGGCGGTCACGGAGGCGGCGGCCATGGCGGCCATGGCGGGGGTCATTTCCACGGTGGTGGGGGTCATTTCCACGCTGGCGGCGGCCACCACGGCTTTCACGCTGCGCATTTCGGCGGCGCCCACCACATGGGGCGAGCCGCGTTTTCGCATTCAGCTTCGATCGGAAGCACGCGAGGCGTCCGCAATGCGCTGAATTCGCTGTCGCACGCTGGCGCATTGCGCAACGGCCGCGTGCTGGGCAATCCGGCGGCCCGCGCGCACATTGCCGCGGGTGCTGCG
>JBATYU010000952.1:0-12651 GCA_049674245.1 Bradyrhizobium sp.
GTGCATTCGCAAGCCCATCTAAACAAAGTGGCTCGTCAGCTAAACGAACGACCACGTGAGACCTTGCAATTTGAAACCCCAGCAGAGAGATTTAACGCCTGTGTTGCGTCGACCGGTTGAGCCGGCAGGGGCAGACCGGAAGTGAGCGGCGGACGGTCGAAACGACGCGAATGGACCCATTGCAGACGTCACGTGACGGCTTCGTAGAGATCTCAACATGTACAAGGTTGGGCAAGTCATCGGCGCCACCCTTGGTGCGCTCAATGATGTGGTCGACGATCGGCCTGCCGCCCGTGCCCCTGCCCGGCGTGGTGCAGGTCATCATGGTGCACTGGTACTTGTCGCGCCTGAGCGCCAGTAGCCGCAAGGGGCCTTCCACTCCTGACTGCCGTAGTAGGTCTCGCGGCGGTGGGGCGGCTTGATGCCCCACAGTTCCCACCTCGGTCGTGTAATGCAGGTTTGCCGACCGTCCCTCGCCTTGCGCAGACCGCGTCGAAAAAATGACTGGAACAAGGATGCAGCTATCAGAATCCCTTAGGTTTGCTCGCTCGGGTACGGTCCCGACTGACGCTGTTTGATGTCTGCCCCGAGTTCTGCCGTGCGTTCAATCATGCTGCGGACTATTGTTTCGCAATCAAATTGGGTTAACTTAAGAACGCCGTGATCTCGCAATTCATCTTCGAGGATCGCGGCCATGATCGACACAACACTCATTCGCTTCACTCCTTTCTCGACGGCCTTTTGAAGCATGACGTGCAGGACGCGACTATTCGTCGACCTTTAAGGTGCGAAAGGGCAACGGCATGCGGGCGACCTCGCAGACTGCTTCGATCAGGACACAAACTCCCTTTGCTCCCCAGTCAATCTGGTCAACCGGCTTTTCCCAGTACTGGGACATCACATAAGCAGCATGGCGTGCCTTCACGCCCAATCCCGCGATCGTGCGTGCGGGGGTAGCCATGAGCGCTCGTTCGATCGGGGCGAGTCGAGCCAGCATAGTCTCCACCTGTCTTGTGCGGACTTCCTCACTGTATCCGGGCGCAATAGTTCACTTCTCGATTCTGATGAGCAAGAAACTGAGCAGGCGACCAACTCGTCTCTCACACGTTGGACAGCAAAGATATCTGCGGCGATTTCTTTGAATTGTCGTTCAAGGGTAAGGAGAGCGGGATCATCGTTAGCTGGATCGAGCATTATTGGGTTCGCGGCATTCCGGAGCTCGCTCATTCTGAACCTCGCGCGGGCATAAACAATATACGTAATTACGTATATAAGGTTGCGGCCCGTGCTGCCAGCCCCTTTAGGTAGTCGGTATCCGGGGACGGCACACAAAATATACGTAATTACGTATGGAGAGCGACCGATTCTGATGGCCTTCCTGCCACATGGCTCGGCGGGACATCTATGCGGCGCGGCATATCTTGGCGCGCAATCTGCGGCGCCTTCGTCGTGCGCAGAAAATGACTCAGGAACAGCTTGCCAACGCCGCGGGGCTACGCCAGGCGCTAGTCAGTGAATTAGAATCAGGCAAGCTAGACGTCCGGGTCGACACGTTGAGCCGCCTTGCTACAGCATTGGATTCCAGCATGGCGGACCTTTTTGACGAAACCAGGCGAGGCTAGCCGCGGCGGTGCTGATGGCGATGCCATGGCGGCGCCAAATCTCCGCCACGGCAATACCAGGCTGCTCCGTCTCCTGCACCATTGCTCGCTTTTGCTCGTCGGTGAAGCGGCGCCGGTTCGA
Organism: Bradyrhizobium sp.; assembly: GCA_049674245.1. GTDB lineage: Bacteria > Pseudomonadota > Alphaproteobacteria > Rhizobiales > Xanthobacteraceae > Bradyrhizobium. The sequence goes on from JBATYU010000952.1 coordinate 1,744, forward strand.
TCGCCCGTCCGCTTTTTGCGGTGTCAAGCGATACTTACAGCACGCACAATTGGCAGTGCTACTTGGTTGAGCCTGGGCACTCGGATGAAGCAGCGACCGCCAGTCCGGATTGTTCCAGGCGATCGCGCCAGATGCGCAGCGAATGCGGCGAGAGACCGAGCGCTGCGGCATACTCAGCGTACCACATGCCGCTAAAGTTCATCGCTTCGGCGCGCTCGCCGCTCATTAGAGCATGATCCGGAAAGGTGGGAACCGGTTTTAGATCATGCCGGCGCAGCCAAAATTCAGGCCACGATTGATCATCGGCTCGTATGGATATCCCGAACGACCTCGGTCAGCTCTCCCGTGTCGATGTCATAGAAATAGCCGAAAATATCGACGTGTCTCGGTGTGCCGTCATGGGCTCGCACCAGGGCGGTGTCGTGCTTCAGCGACGCCTCATAGTCGGTGATGCAGATGTTGCTTCGCTGGTAGAGGTTCGAGATATCGAGATGGTGTTCATGCCGGTAGGCGTTGATGATGCCATCGGCGGTGAAGGTCGTCGCGCCGCAATGCGAATGGTGGACGACGACGATATTCTGGATCCCGAACAGATGCTGGGCGACGGAAATGGAGCGCAGCGCGTCGACGGCGCGGCCACCGGCAACGATCACCGGCAAGATGGTGGTCGACGATGCGACACGGTTGCCGGCCGCGTCGCGAATGATCTCTCCCGGAAACACCTCGTCGCCAAACAGCTTCGCGACCGCGTTCGGGATCTCGGCCGCCCTCGGATCATAGCAAAAGACCACCAGCGTCTTGAGCGGAACGGCGTGCGAGAAGGGCCTCCCGGGTCGCCGCCTCGTTGAATGAGGGCTGTGCGCTGAAGGCGTAACGTTCGAACTTACCCATGGTCTCTACTCCGCTGCCTCGTGTATATACACTTGATGATCGCGGCACTGGCGCAGCTCTTCCAGCACCCGACCTAGGAAACGGTGGCCTTATGGAAATGGCCGACAAGGTCGGCGAAGGCGGTCTGAACCGCCGGCCAGCGCTGACCGCCCAGCTGATGCATCGAAGCTTGCTGAGCGCGTTCCCAGTACGGCAAGGCTTTCAGCAGCGCGGCCTTGCCGGCGGCCGTGAGCGCGAGAACCCGACTGCGGTGGCGAGCTTCCGGCGCGATCGAGACGAGGCCCTGCTCCTCGAGCGGCCTGAGATTCCGCGTCAGGGTTGTGCGCTCCATTTGCAGCGAATCGGCCAGCGACTTGATCGAAAGCGCGCCGCGTGCGCCCACCGCGGCCAATACCGCAACCTGGGTCGCTCGCAATCCAGTCGGGCGCAACGCTTCGTCATAGGCGCGGCTCACGACGCGGCTCGCCATACGAACATTGTGACACAGGCAGTTGTCGAGCAGCATCCGCGCCAGTGCGGGAACATCCTGATGCTTCGTCATTTCGTGTATATGCACTATACTGATGCGTCTGTCAAGCCGCGCTCATTTAGGCCGGTGAACGGGCACAGATTAGTGGGCATGTTGACGTCAGCGCGGGTCGACCGCGTCGTGCGTCGTCCGTGCGAAGTCAGCGCTTATGCAGCGGCCGGTGGCTTCTCGGCGTGGCGTTGCGACAGCGTGAAGATTTCGAAGCCGGTCGCGGTCACGCCAACCGAATGCTCGAACTGCGCCGACAGCGAACGGTCGCGTGTCACCGCGGTCCAGCCGTCGGACAGGATTTTTACATGCGGCTTGCCGAGATTGATCATCGGCTCGATGGTGAAGAACATGCCGGGCTTCAGCGTCACGCCTTCGCCGGGCCGACCGATATGGATGATGTTCGGCTCGTCGTGGAACAGGCGGCCCAATCCGTGGCCGCAGAAATCGCGCACCACGCTCATGCCCTGCGGTTCGACAAAGCTCTGGATGGCATGCCCGACATCGCCGGTGGTGGCGCCGGGCTTGACCGCGGCGATGCCGCGCATCATTGCCTCGTACGTCACCTCGATCAGCCGTTCCGCCTTTCGCGCGATCGGGGCAATCGCATACATCCGGCTGGAATCGCCGTACCAGCCATCGAGGATGAAGGTCACGTCGATATTGACGATATCGCCCTCTTTCAAGAGCCGGTCGCCGGGCATGCCGTGGCAGACCACGTGATTGATCGAGGTACAGGTCGAATAGCGGTAGCCGCGATACATCAGCGTCGCCGGATAGGCGCCGTGGCTGAAGGCGAACTCGCGGACGAATTCGTCGATTCTAGCGGTCGGTACGCCTGCTTTCACGATATCGGTCAGCTCATCCAGGCACTTTGACACCAGGCTGCCGGCCTTGCGCATGCCGGCGAACCCGCTCGCGCCATGCAGCTTGATCTGTCCTGTCTTGCGTAGGGAGACGTCGGTGGCTTCGATATAGCTCATAAGCGTTTCAAGGTTGGGCGGTTCTGGTCTGGGCCGGGTCCGGCGTCGGCGGCTGATCTACGGAACCTAATTTAATGATCGCAGCGCTCAACGCAAGCCGGGGTCGCATGCTCCGACCATCTCCAAATGCGCAAGGTTTCAGCCGGAAGCCTCGACCACGGTCTCGACCGGCAGCGCGCCGCCATGGACCCTGAGCTCGCGCACCGGATAGGCCATCTTGATGTTCTCGCGCCTGAACGCGTCCCACAGCGCCAGCATCACGTCGCTCTTGACATTGTCCATGCCGTCGGGGTCCGCGATCCAGAGGGTGAGGGAAAACTTCATGCCGGATTCGGCAAACTCCGTCAGGATGCAATTCGGCGGCTTGTTCTTGATGGCGCGCATGGCAGCGGCTGCGACGTCGGTGGCCAGTTTGCAGACCAGCCGCGGATCGGCGTCGTAATTGGTGCCGAAAATGACCTTCACCAGCGTGTTCTTGTCGGAATAGGTCCAGTTGGTGACCTTCTGCGTCACCAGGTCTTCGTTCGGAATCAGGAATTCGCGCCCGTCGCCGGCGGCCACCGAGATATAGCGGGTCTTCATCTCGTTGATGCGGCCGGTACTGTCGCCGATGGTGACGAGATCGCCCGGCTTCACCGACTTGTCGGCGAGCAGGATGATGCCGGAGATGAAATTGGCGACGATCTTCTGCAGGCCGAGCCCGATGCCGACGCCGGCGGCGCCCGAGAAGATCGCAAGCGCCGAAAGGTTGATGCCGACCGCGCTCATCGCCACCGCGATCGCCAAGATCAACAGACCCGTTCGGATCATCTTGATCAGCAACACCTGGACCGAGGGCGTCAGATCGCCGGACCGCGCAATCCGGCCTTCGATGAAATTGCTGACAATGTTGGTCAGCCACAGCGCGACAACGAGCAGAATGCCAAGCTTGATCAGAAGCAGCGGCGTAAGCCGCAGGTCGCCGACCACGACCGAGACCGAGTCAAGCGCGTCGATGGTCTGCCCCAGGCGGCCCACGATGCTCAGCGCCGCCACCAGCAATGCCGACAGCGACACCACGCGAACGATGAACGAGTTGCGAATGCCCGAGGTGACGAGGCGGATGACGAGCCACGCCAAGGCCAGATTGGCGGCGACGGAAAGCAAATAGCTGCGGCTCGGCCAGGTCGACACCAGCATGGCCGCGCGCGCCAGCGCCATCAACAGGGCAAAGACCGCGGTCGAGGCGCAGCCGACCAGCACGCGCATGAACTGCTTGAGCGGCGCCGGCCAGCCCTCGGCGAGCGAGGCCATGTCGACCCGCGAGCGGATTACCGCGCCCGCGGCAAATGCTGCTCCGGCGCCGGCCATGACCAGGCCAAGTTGCAGGTAGAACCAGGGCGATCTGACTTCCGCGCCGACCGAGCGCGCCGCTGCGTGCAGGACTTCAATGATGTCGTGGAGATTCAGGTCCATCGTCAAAATCTCGTTTCAAGCCGCGTGGGTGGGATTTGACATTCGCATCGCGAGGTCGCGGCACGATGAGCGGCGAATGTCAAATCTACTTCACTATCGAGTTTGATTCGAACAGTCGGAAAAATCCCATAATCGAGGGATCGACGCCATCGATACGATATGTCGGTGAGGGGTTGAGGCCGATAATCCGGGCACATTGCCACGTCTAACGAGAAATGGGTTGGCGTCGAACTGTGGCAGCGATAAGGATCAATTGCGAGCATTTGCAACGATTTGAGCGCATGACATCCCTCGATCAGGTCAGCATAGCCATCCTGCTTGGCGCGGCGCTCGTCATGGCCGGCATCCTGTCGAGCCTGCTCGCGCTGCGCTTCGGCGCGCCGCTATTATTGGTGTTCCTGGTGATCGGGATGCTGGCCGGCGATTCCGGCCCGGGCCAGCTGCAGTTCGATGACGTGCGCACCACCTATCTGGTGGGCTCGGTGGCGCTGGCGCTGATCCTGTTCGACGGCGGCCTGCGCACGCGGTTTCAGAGCATTCGCGCGGTGCTGGCGCCGTCGATGGTGTTGGCAACGATTGGCGTTCTCCTCACCGCGCTGATCACCGCGCCCTTTGCCAAATATGCGATCGACCTGAACTGGACCGAAGCGCTGCTGGTCGGCGCCGTGGTGGCATCGACCGACGCGGCGGCGGTATTTTTGCTGGTGCACACGCAGGGTCTGCGCCTGCGTCCGCGCGTCGGCGCGACGCTGGAAGCGGAATCCGGCACCAACGATCCCTTTGCTATCTTCCTTACCTTGATGCTGGTTGAGTACATTTCGAGCGGCACCGGCTCGGCTGCGCACGTCATGCTGGAGTTCCTCCGCGAGGCGGTGTTTGGCGCCATCATCGGCGTCATCGGCGGCCGGCTGGTGGTGATCGCGCTCAATCGGGTCGCGCTGCCGCAGGGCCTGCATGCACCGTTCGTCGCCACTGCGGCGCTGGTGATCTTCGGCGCCGCGCAGATTGCGCATGCCTCCGGCTTCCTCGCGGTCTATCTCGCCGGCATCATCATCGGCAACCGCCCGACGCGGGCGCATAATTCCGTCGTCACCTTTCTCGACGCCGCGACCTGGCTGGCGCAGATCGTGATGTTCGTGCTGCTCGGCCTCTTGGTGTCGCCGTTGCGGCTCGGCTCTAGCGCCGGCCCGGCCGTGCTGGTGGCGCTGGTGCTGATGCTGGTGGCGAGGCCGCTCGCGGTGTTTCTGTGCCTGGCGCCGTTTCGCTTCAGCTGGCGCGAGAAGATTTTCATCGCCTGGACCGGCCTGCGCGGCGCGGTCGCGATCTTCCTGGCATCGATCCCGATGCTGGTGGGACTTGCGAAAGCCTATCTCTATTTCGATGTCGCCTTCGTCGTCGTCATCATCTCGCTATTATTGCAGGGCTGGACGCTGGCCTTTGCCGCCCGGCGATTGCATGTGGCGCTGGCGCGCGCCGATCGCGGCCCGCGCCGTGTCGAGTTGGATTTGCCCGGCCAGCTCGAGCAGCAGCTCGTGGGCTATCCGGTCCACTCTAAAAGCCTTTACTTTCGGCGCGGACTGATCCCGTCCTGGTCGAAGCCGACGCTGGTGATCCGCAACGAGCATATTCTGTCGCCGACCGAGGCCGATCCGGTTCAACCGGGCGACTATATCTATCTGCTGGCGCCGCCGGAAAAGGCCGAAGCGCTCGATCGCTTCTTCGTCGACATGCAGCCGATCTCGGCGCCCGATCCGCATCTGCTCGGCGATTTCATGGTGTCGGGCGAGCATACGCTTTCCGAACTAGCCGAGATTTACGGCGTCACGGTGAGCGAAGAGAATGCAAAACTGACGCTATCAGATTATTTCGACATCCATCTCGACCACGCGCCGAAGGAAGGCGCCGAGCTTGCGCTCGATTCCATCGTGCTGGTGGCGCGCAGCATCGGCGGCGGCAGGGTCAATATCGTCGGCCTTCGTCTGCCCGAAGAGGAGGAAGCGAGCGAGCCTCTGACGCGGATGCGGAAGTACAGGCGCAAGCTCGCCGAGCTGTGGTCGTCGGTCGCGGGGGTTTGAGTTTCATCATTCCAGCGCGCGCGCGTAAAGTTCGCAACTTGTAGGGTGGACTAGCGCTGGCGTAATCCGCCATTTGCAGACGATAAAGCGGCGGGTTACGCCGGAGCCTGTCATCTCTGCGCGAGCGCCGTTGCGCTCGTCGGGGCCGCGTCTTGCGCGGTCCCGTTGGGCTCAAACCCGCGCTACGAGCTCGGTTCTACCCCGTCGGCGAGTCGCGCAGCATCAACGCGTCCGCACGTTGATCGTCATGCCTGGGAATCCGTCATGCGGCTCGGGGCGTGACCTCCTGCTCGATTTGCCGCCTGACGGTGCGATCGGCTACATCAAGATCAAAGCGGACCTGCAGGTTGATCCAGAAATCAGGGGTCGTGCCGAAGTACCGTCCAAGGCGAATGGCGGTATCCGTGGTGATGGCGCGGCGCCCGCGCACGATGTCGTTCGTTCGCGAGCGCGGTACCTTGATCGCATTCGCCAATTCGTAGACGCTGATGCCCATTGGGGTCAGGAACTCATCACGCAGGATCGCGCCGGGATGAACGGTCGGCAGCCGACGGCCGGAGCGCACATCCGAGAAGTCCACCTTCCGCTGATCGATATCCTCTCGCTTGATGCTCATTATCGCGCTCCTCAATGATAGTCGGCGATTTCGACGTCCCATGCTGCGCCATTCCGCCACGCAAAGCAGAGCCGCCACTGATCGTTGATGCGGATGCTGCGCTGGCCTTGACGATCCCCGCGCAGAGCCTCCACACGGTTGCCTGGCGGCACGCGCAGATCGTCGAGCTTGCCCGCCGCATCCAACGCCAGAAGCTTCGCGCGGACGCGGCCCTGAATCTGCGACGAAAGCCCGCGCACCGCATAGCCTGCAAAGATCGCAGCCGTGCGTTTGTCCGCTTCAGCCGCCGGAATGCGCAGGTAAGCGGCAGTCCGCAGGATGGGTGGCGCCACCGGGTCCGCCTTCGGCCGGCCCGATGATAATCTCCGCGATCCCCGTCAATTGTTTTTTGCGGAGATGATGGGTTTCGCAAGGGCTCAACCCATCCTACGAGCTGTGGCCGTCGGTCGCGGGGGTCTAGCGCGGACAGTTCTCCAATCCGCTCCCTTCGATCCCGTGGCTGCCCAATTTTGGTTAGCAATCTATTAATCTTGGCGGCATCGCCAGGAACGGTTCACGGATTCGCAAGGCAACAGGTGTTCACTGCCGGCAGAATGGCCATTTCTACGTCAACTTCTCCAATCGAGCCTGCCGGACTGTTGGAACATCGGCGCCACAGCGATTCGGATCGTCGGTCCGATCGTGCGGCCGAGTTGGCGTTCAAGGCGTTCATGAGCATGAACCGGGCTGTTGCGATCGTTGGGCCCGACGGAAAACTGCTTCAGCCCAATTTGATCTTCGAAAAATTGTTCGACGACACTGAGCTTCTCGATCGCATCAACCGCGATGCCGGCGCCAACAATGGCAAGAGCGATTGCCAGGTTACCCTTTCCGATGGCCGCGCTTTCTGGGTCGAGACGATACCGATGGACGGCGGGTGGCTGGTCAGCGCCTACGACATGAGCGAACGATCAGCCAAAGAGCGTACCGACACCCTCACCAAACTCGGCAACCGTTTGATGTTCCACGAACGGCTCACGGAGCTGCTGGCGAATCCAGACCTTGCGGCCGAAGGCGCGGCCGTTCTGGTCGTTGATCTCTGCCGCTTCAAGGCGATCAACGAATCGCTCGGACGCCACATCGGTAGCAGGCTTCTGGGTTCCGTCGCAGACCGGATCCGTTCCGCACTCGGAAACGCCGATATTGCGGCCCGGCTGGGGGGCGACAAATTCGGCATCGTCCAGGTCGGTCAACCGCAGCCGCAGTCAGCGGTCACGCTTGCGAGCCGATTAGTCGATCTGATCGGCCGCTCCTACCTGATAGACGGCCATTTGATCGACGTCGCGGCAAGCGTGGGCATCGTCCTCTTGCCGACCGAGGCGGCCGGCTGCGATCAGCTGCTGAAGAACGCGGACCTTGCCTTGCATCGCGCCAAAAGCGACGGACATGGAGCCTATCGCTTCTTCGAAAGGGCGATGGACGAGAAGATGCAGAACCGCAGAAATCTCGAAATCGACCTTCGCTGCGCGCTGGCGCTTGGCGAGTTCTCGCTGGTCTATCAGCCTCAATTGAATTTGCGGCTGAACAAGGTCACAGGCTTCGAAGCATTGCTTCGTTGGCAAAGTCCGACCCGGGGTGCCGTGTCCCCGCTCGAATTCATCCCGGTCGCGGAAGATACCGGCATCATTACCCCGATCGGAGAATGGGTGCTTCGCACCGCCTGCCTGAAGGCGGCAACCTGGGCCGGCGGGCAGAAAGTTTCCGTCAATGTTTCGGCGATCCAGTTCAAGAGCCCAAATCTGGTCGCGACGGTCATGTCAGCTCTGGGAGACAGCGGTCTCGATCCACGGCGTCTGGAACTTGAGATCACCGAAAGCGTGATGCTCGACGCCGGGGGACGCGCGCTCGCGGTGCTCCGGAATCTTCGCAAAATCGGGGTGCGTGTGGCGCTCGATGATTTTGGAATTGGATACTCGTCGCTGGGCTACCTGCGCGACTTCCGGTTCGACAGGATCAAGATCGATCAGTCCTTCATTCGCGGCACGGCCAACGATGCCGTCGGCCGGGCGATCGTCCGCGCCGTCGCTTCGCTCGGTCAAAGTCTCGGGATGGCGACGGTCGCTGAAGGAGTTGAAACTGAGGAACAAATGGCCCGCGTTGTCTCCGACGGCTGCACCGATGTGCAGGGCTATTTGATCAGCCGGCCCATGCCGCCGGAACAAATCGACGGCTTTCTGCTGTCTCGAAACGAAAATGCTTTCCACACCACACCTGACGGCTTCGTACAGTCCGATCGGCGGATTGATCCATCGTAGCCGCCGGCTTCTCTCGGCAGGTTTCCGATCAGACCGGCGAGGGGGTGCCCGACAGCACCTTGACCCCGCCAAAGGAAGTCACCCGCCCGCGCTGCAGCACGACGATCTGCGTCGCGAGCTGGCGCAGCTCCGCCGCGTCGTGGCTGACATAGACCATGGGAATGCCGGCTTCATCCCGCAGCCGCACCAGGTAGGGCAGGATCTCGACCTTGCGGCCTTCGTCCAGCGATCCCAAGGGCTCGTCGAGCAGCAGCAGTCGCGGCTTCGACAACAGCGCGCGGCCGAGCGCAACGCGCTGGCGCTCGCCGCCTGACAATTTGCCGGGACGGCGATCCATCAAATGGCCGATGTCGAGCAGATCGGTGACGCGCGCGCGGGCTGCCGCGTCGTCGGCGAGAGCGTTCATGCGCCGTCCATAGTCGAGGTTCTGGCGCACATTGAGATGCGGAAACAGCCGCGCATCCTGGAACACATAGCCGATGCGGCGGCGAAAAGGCGGGACATGCACATGCGCCGCCGTGTCGTCGAGCGTCTCGCCGTCGACGACGATGGTGCCGCGATCCGGTTTCAGCAACCCCGCGATCACGTTGATCAGCGAGGTCTTGCCGGCCCCGGAGGCGCCGAACAGCCCGGTGACGCGGCCCTCGCTTTCGAACGAGGCGGAAAGCGAGAACTCGCCCAGCTGTTTTGCGATGTCGACCCGCAGCATGGTCAGTTTCCGTGCAGGCGTTGGGTGGCGCGCCGCGCGAACCATTCCGACGCCATCAGCGCGCCCATCGCAATGACGATGGAGACGACGACCAGCCGCAACGCCGCGGTGTCGCCGTCCGGCGTCTGGATCAGCGAATAGATCGCCGACGAAATCGTCTGGGTCTCACCGGGGATATTCGAGACGAACGTAATAGTGGCGCCGAACTCGCCGATCGCCTTGGCAAAGCCGAGCACCATGCCGGCCAGAATGCCCGGCAGCGCCAACGGCAGCGTCACGGTCGCGAACACCTTTACGGGCGCCGCGCCCAGCGTTTCCGCGGCCTGTTCGAGCCTGCGATCGACGGCCTCGATCGACAGCCGGATCGGACGCACCAGTAGCGGAAACGACATCACGCCGCAGGCCAGTGCCGCGCCGGTCCAGCGAAAGGCGAACACGATGCCGAGATGGTCGGCGAGCCATTCGCCGACCAGGCCGCGTCTGCCGAGGGTGAGCAGCAACAGATAGCCGGTGACCACCGGCGGCAGCACCAGCGGCAGGTGGACAACCGCGTCGAGCACCGACTTGCCCCAGAAATGGCGCCGCGCCAACAGCCATGCGAGCCCAATGCCGAAAGGCGTTGCCACCAAGGTCGCGATGATCGCGACCCGCAGCGACAGCAGGATCGCCGTCCATTCCGTCGGCGAAATATCGAACACGATCAGGTCGTCGGGCTGACCAGGAACTTGAAGCCGTATTTCTCGAAGATCGCCTTGGCCGCCGAGCTCCGCAGAAAGGCCAGATAATCGTTGGCTTCCGGCTTCACGGTCGCCGTCGCCGCGACGGGATAGATGATGGCGGGGTGCGAATCGGGTGGGAAGGTGCCGACGATCTTGACGCCGGGCTCGACCTTGGCGTCGGTCGAATAAACAATGCCGAGTGTCGCCTCGCCGCGTGCCACCAGCGCGAGCGCGGCGCGCACGTTCTCCGTCATGGCGAATTTGGGCTCGGCAGCGGCCCAGCCGCCAAGCTTCTCCAGCGACGCCTTGGCATATTTGCCGACCGGGACCGCCTTGACGTCGGCGGTGGCAATCTTGCCGTCGCCGGCGAGTTTTGCGAGGTCGAAGCCCTGTCCGATCGCGACGTTATCGATCCTGGAATCTTTCGGCGCGATCAGGACGAGGCTGTTGCCGAGCAGATTGACCCGGGTCGTCTCATTGATGCTCTTTTTGCCGACCGCATAATCCATCCAGTCGGTGTCGGCGGACACAAAGATGTCCGCCGGCGCGCCCTGCTCGATCTGCTTGGCCAGCGCCGAGCTTGCGGCATAGCTCGCATTGACCTTGACGCCAGTCTTCGCCGTAAAGGCCAAGTCGATGTCGTCAAGGG
>JBATYU010000953.1:0-2703 GCA_049674245.1 Bradyrhizobium sp.
GCCGTGCTGGCGATCGAGCATCCATTGCGGATATTCGCGAGGAAGCGCGCTTGCCTTGTCCAGCGCAGACAGCTCTTCGGCCGACAGCTCGATATCGGGTGCCGCTAGATTGTCATCGAGTTGCGCGATGGATTTTGCGCCGATGATCACACACATTACCGCTTTCTGGTGTAATAGCCATGCCAGCGCGACCCGCGCAACGGAAACGCCATGGGCTTCGGCGATGGGCCTGATGGCGTCCACGACGTCGAGGGCGTGTTCCTTGTCGACCGGCGGAAAATCAAGCACCAGCCGTCTCGCATCGTTCGGTGTCGCGGCCTGACGCGCGAATTTTCCGGACAACAGTCCGCCGGCCAACGGACTCCATACCATCAGGCCGAGTTGCTGATCGGTCAGCATCGGGATGATCTCGCGCTCCAGATCGCGGCCGGCGATGGTGTAGTAAGCTTGCACGGTTTCGAACCGCGCGTAGTTGTACTGCCGCGCGAGCCCATTCGCCTTCATGATCTGCCAGGCAGCCATGTTGGAGGCGCCGATGTAGCGAACCAGGCCGCGCGACACCAGATTGTCGAGCGCGCGCATGGTTTCATCGATCGGCGTGACCAAGTCGGCACCGTGAACCTGATATAAGTCGACATAGTCGAGGTTGAGACGCTTTAGGCTGGCTTCCACGGCATTCATGATGTGATTGCGCGACAGCCCAACCGTGTTGGGTCCGGGAGCGGTTCGTCCGCGCACTTTTGTCGCGATGATTACGTTTTCGCGCGGCACCTTGAGATCGCGCAGTGCCTGACCGAGAATCTTCTCCGAAAGGCCCTCCGAATAGACGTCGGCAGTGTCGATGAAATTGACGCCTGCGGCAAGCGCGCGTTCGACGAGCGCGTTGGCGCTGCTCTGATCGACCTGGCCGACGTTCTTCCACCACGCACCTTGGCCGCCGAAGGTCATGGTGCCCAGGCAGAGTTCCGACACATAGAGGCCGGTCCGGCCCAATCGACGATGTCTCATTGCATTACTCCTTTCGATTATTGCCAGCGTGCGGTTTGACGAACTGAGGCGTTCATGGTGTTGGTGGAATTGGCATGTCCTGATTGCGTCGGGCCCCGAACCAATTCACCACCGGTTACGCAGGATTTCATCGACCATTACCGCGGTTCGTTCGAAATGATCCTTCAGCAAATCGGTCGCGGTAACAGCGTCGCGGTCGATCGCCGCTTCGAAAATCAACCGGTGTTCTGTCCTGACGTCTCGCGGAATGTCCGGCACGGTAATCGAAAGGCGGCGATATCGGTTGGCGCGGGCGTAAAGCTGGCTGCAGAACCCAAGCAGCACCTTCGACTGACACGCCGCGATCAGCGCTTCGTGAAACGCCTGGTGCCGTTGTTCCCATTGCTCATCGACGGCAGTGGGCAAGTCGGCGCGCTCGCGATTGATCCGACCAAGCAGGTGATGGGCTGTAATGAGCCGCGCTTCCCAATGATCGTCGCCATGCTGGATCGAAAGGCTGAGCGCCTCCGATTCCAGACGCTGCCGATTTCTGACGATGTCCCAAAGATCAGTCGAAGATACCGGCGCCACCTTGTAGCCCCGGTGTCCCTCGAGCTCCGTAAAGCCTTCCGCGGTGAGCCGAGCGAGCGCTTCGCGAACCGGCGTCACGCTGGTGTCGGTCAATTCCTGAAGCTCGCTGAAACGAAGCTTATGCCCGGGCTTGAGCTGTCCCGAATGCATCGCCTCGCGAATGCGCGAATAGGCCTCATCGGCCAGGGTGCGGGAAACGTCGCCAATTGCGATCATAGGTAATTCTCACAATTTTTTGCCTCAAAGGCAATAGTTTCGAAAATACTTGACGCGTTGTTACCCGAGCGCTTACGGTCAACAAAAAAGGAAAAAGGGAGGAAGAAAAAGTGCCGGCTCCGAGAGCGATCGCGGTCGAAAGGTCAGTTTCGCTGGCAAAGTTTAGTTGCCGCCGACGCGTGACCTATCACGCTGAGTTTTGAGCCCGTGCCTTCCTCCCGTAAGCGCACTGCGGTGATTGCCGGCGGCTCGGTGGGCGGACTCTTCATCGGTAACATGCTGCTACGGCGAGGCTGGGCCGTGGACATTTCCGAGCGCGCCACGAGCGGACCGGAGTCACGCGGCGCCAGGATTGCCGGCCACGCGGAGTTGACCGCGATCCCGAAAACCATCGGCGCATCAGCGATCGGCATGGTGATCTCGATCGAGACCGCGATCCCGCATCCGAAGCCCGGCTTCATTAAACTCGAGGACACAATGGCCGAGACTGGAATTTGTTGGCCCGAACCTGAGAGACAGCGACCACTGTCTCGCGGAGAACGCGTGAACCGGCAACAATAGAGCCCATCAATCAAGCTGGAATGACGATAGATCAAACCGCAAAATTGGGGAGGAAGCGATGAGGAAGTTTGCAATGGGAAGTCCGACGCGGCGCGACGTCGTTCGCGGCATCGGTGTGGCGGGTGTTGGTGCGGCGGCGTCAGCACCGTTGGCGCGTCGCGCATTTGCTCAGACCAAGAAGCCCGTCAATATTGGCTTCTGGACCTTCGATAATCCGCAGCAACGCCCCTGGGTGCACAAGCGCGTCAAGCTGTTCATGGAGCAGAACCCGCACGTCAAGGTCGACTTTCAATGGTTTGCGTTTGGCGATCTCGGCAAGAAGATCAGCGTCGGATTTGCTACCGGCAC
>JBATYU010000954.1:0-12513 GCA_049674245.1 Bradyrhizobium sp.
TGCGAGGACAGCATCAGCGGCAGGCCGATGGCAGCGACGCCTAGCGCGCCCCAGATCGCCGGCCGCGTGCCGAATCGCGCGACGGCCTGGCCCGCGAGCAGCGTCGTGACGACCGCGGGCAGGAAAACGAAATAGACAAGGCCGAGGTCCATCATGCCGAGCGACAGCGGGCTGCGCACCAGCACGAAGTTGACGAAGGTGAAGGTGCCGATAAAGGCAAACAGGATGCAGAAGCCGATGCCGAAGGCGGCGCGCAGCCGCGGATTGCGCCAATGGCCGAGCATCGCCGCCAGCGGCGATTGCGTCAGCGTCATCGAATGCATCGGCTTGACGCGGTGAATGGTGAAATAGACCAGCGCCGCGCCGGCGAGATTGAGGACTGCGAAAAAATAGAAATTCGACGCCAGCCCGAGCGTGTCGGCGATCGCAGCGGAAACCAGGCGGCCGATCAAATTGCTTGCGACATTTCCGGTGATATAGGCGGCGAATGCGCCGCCGGCATCCATGGAGCTGCATTGTTCGCCGAGATAGGCGAGCGTCAATGCAAACGCCGACGCCATGCATAGGCCCTGCGCGATGCGGAGGATCGTGAATATGGTGAGGTTGGGCGCGACCGCGAGCAGGCTTGTCGGAATGGCAAGGACGGCGAGACTGATGAGGATCCCGGCCCGGCGGTCGATGTGCGGGCTGAAGAAGCCGACCACCAGTCCCGCAATCGCCATGCCCATCGTGCTGGCATTGACCGCAAGACCCATCGCCGCCGGGCTGACGTTGTAGTGCCGGGTCAGGGAAGGCAGGATCGCCTGCGTTGCAAACAGGTCGACCACGGTCAGGAACGCGGTCAGGCCGATGACGAGCGATCGCAGCGCCACGCCCGGCGACTGACCGTGCATGGCGATCATTTCGGGGTTCGTTTGCACTGACATCTCGGTCATGGCCGGCGTTCCCTTAAGAAGGCGAGAAGGGGGATGTGACGCCCGGCGTGCAGGGCTACACGTGGGGGCCCGGGTCGTCACATCCGGCAACGGGTACGCTTGGGGGCGTGCGCCCGTTACATGTTGTGGTCGGCCGGGTCCTTGCGGACGTCGCCGACATAAAGGATGACGGTCTCCTTCCCCAGATTCTTCCACCAATGCGAGGTGCCGAACACTTCGGGCCTTAGATCGCCGGCCTTGTGGACGATCGGTTCCGAGCAATTGCTGGCGTATTCGACGATCTCGCCCTGCTGCACGAAGATCAGCGCGGGGCGGTCGTCATGGCTGTGCCACGGCACGATGCCGCCGGGCTCGATGGTCAGCTTGCGGAAGCGCAGCTCGCGCCCCTTGATGTTGGCCGGCTGCTTCTCGAGGTTGATCGAGCCGAGCGTAACGTCGGTCACACCGACCGGTTTGTAGTCGACCTTTTCACGGACGTCGGGTGTCATCTTGCCGGCGGGACATTCGCCCGCGACCGCTGTCGATGCCGTTGCCACCGACCCGGCCAGCGCGAGGCCGAGCCAAAGCGCGGACGAATTTGCGAAGTGCTTGAACATGTCAGTCGTCTCCTGTGTTGATGCCTTGGCCGCGAACGATCTGGCCGGCGATGACGTCAGCTTCGCCAAATTCGCTCGTTGAAGGAAATACCGGTTGGCTTTGGTATCCATAGCGCGGCGCTATGCCCTCGCTGGGGTCTCACGCGTGCCCGAGCATGTAGCGGATATCGGAGGAAAACGTCGGGTAGGCGTAGACGTTCTCTTTGATCTGGCTCGCGGTGATGCCCGAACCGCATCGCGCCATAGCGCTGGCGTATGGTGTCTGAAGCCAAAGGGTATTTCAAAAATTCGCGGCCGCGGTGCAGAGTTCGTCGAGGCTAAACACTGAGCACGGCAAGAACGGGAACAGGAGATGAATGGCATGCAGGACAACAATTCTTCGCAAAGCTTGAAATCGCTCGGCAAGAATTACCCCGGCCAGGTCGTGCTCGTGCTGCAAGGCGGCGGCGCGCTCGGATCCTATCAGGCCGGCGTCTATCAGGCGTTGCATGAGGCGGGCATCGAGCCGGACTGGATCATCGGCACCTCGATCGGCGCCATCAATGCCAGCCTGATCGCCGGCAACGAGCCGGAAAACCGCTTGCCGCGGCTGAAGCAATTCTGGAAGAAAATGGAGCAGAACCCGGTCTGGAATTTTCGCGACGCCTTTCCCGGCTTCAACGAAAAATTGTCCTACTGGTCGACGGTGACCAACGGGATTCCCGGTTTCTTCAGGCCCAATCCGCTGGCGCATGCCGGGGATTCCTATCCGCTCGGTGCCGATCGCGCCGGATATTATTCGACTGCGCCGCTGGAACAGACGCTCCGCGAACTCGTCGATTTCGACCTGGTCGACCGCTGCACGCCGCGCCTGACCGTCGGTGCCGCCCATGTCCGCACCAGCCAGATGCGATATTTCGACAGCCGCGATTGCGAACTTACCGTCAAGCACATCATGGCCTCGGGCGCGCTGCCGCCGGCATTCCCGGCGATACGTATCGAGGGCGAGCTTTATTGGGACGGCGGCATATTGTCGAACACGCCGACGGAAGCGGTGTTCGACGACAACCCGCGCAAGGACTCGCTGATCTTCGCCGTGCATTTGTGGAATCCGTCGGGCGCGGAACCCGCCACCATGGCGGAAGTGCTCAACCGGCATAAGGACGTGCAGTACTCCAGCCGGATCGCCAGCCACATCGCGCGCCAGCAGCAGGCGCATCGCCTGCGCCATGTCATCAACCAGCTTGCCGCGAGGCTGCCGGAGGCCGAGCGCAACAGCGCAGCCGTGCGCGAGCTCGCAAGCTATGGCTGTCCGACCCGGATGCATGTCGTCCGCTTGCTGGCGCCGCAGCTCGATCGCGAGACCCACACCAAGGACATCGATTTCAGCCCCTCCGGCATCATGCAGCGCTGGGATGCCGGCTACGCCCACACCAAGGCGGTGCTGGAGCGCGCGCCGTGGGTCGGCGAGTTCGATCCGCTCTCGGGCGTCATTCTTCACGAGCAGAGGGAAATGATGCCGTTCGCGGCGGAGTGACGAAGCGTCAACCGCTGGCTTGAGGCAAAACCACCTTCCGGTACAGCGCGCTGTAGCAGGCTGCGGAAAGTTCCCAGCTAAACGATCGCGCCATGGCGCTGCGGCGCATGGAATAGAGACGATCCTTCGCCACGAAGGTCGAGAATGCGCGGCGGACGCCGCCGAGAAACGACTCGGTCGACGGCTGCGTGAACAGGAACCCGGTCTCGCCGTCGGTGATGGTCTCGGCAAGGCCGCCGGTCTGATGTCCGATCGGCAGCGACCCGAACCGCTGCGCATACATTTGGCTCAGTCCGCACGGCTCGAAGCGCGAGGGCATCAGGGTGAAATCGCTGCCGGCGAAAATCCGCCGGGCCTGGCCGTCGTTGAAGCCGATCGCGACCCCGATCGCATCCGGCCGGCGGCGATGCGCATCGACCAGCGCCTGCTCGATCCCGGGTTCGCCGCTTCCGGCAACGATGATCTGTCCGCCGGCCTCGATGATCTCATCGGCCGCGGAGAGGACGAGATCGATGCCCTTCTGATGCACGAGGCGGGCGACCAGACCGAAGACCGGGCCGCGCGATACCGCAAGACCAAACTGCTTGCGGACGTAGTCGGAATTGGCGCGCTTGCCCTCCCAGTCGCCTGCGCCGAAGGGTTGTGCGAGCTGCGCGCAAAACCGCGGATCCCAGCTTTCGTCGATGCCGTTCAATATTCCGGTCAGCTGCGCCGCGTCGGAGCGGATACGGAGCAGGCCCTCGAGCCCGCAGCCGAATTCACGGGTGGTGATCTCCTTCGCATAGGTGCCGCTGACGGTGGTCAGATGCGAGGCGTAGACGATGCCGCCCTTGAGGAAGGACAGCTTGTCGTAGAACTCGACGCCGTCGATATGAAACGAACTTTCCGGCGCGCCGATGCGGCGCAGCGAATCCTTGGGAAAGATACCTTGATAGGCGAGGTTATGGATGGTCAGGATCGAGGGTATTCTGACGCCGCTCCAGGCGAGGTAGGCCGGCACCAGAGCTGCCTGCCAGTCATTGGCGTGCACGAGGTCGGCTGCCCAATTCCTGTCCAGAGTGCCTGCCGCAAGCTCGGCCGCCGCCGAGGCAAGCCGGCCGAAACGGATGTCGTTGTCCGGCCAGTCCTTGCCCGATTCATCGCCATAGGGGTTGCCGGGGCGGTCATAGAGCTGCGGGCACAACAGGACGTAGACAGGCATGCCGTCCCGCGTCGACGACCGGCCGAGCATGCAGGCCGGCATGTCGGCCAGCGGTGCGCATTGGCCAACGATCTGAATATGCGTGAATTGTTCGACGATGTCCCGGTATCCGGGCAACAGGATTCTGACATCGGCCCACGGACGCAGCGCCCGGGGCAGGGCGGCGGAAACGGCTGCGAGCCCGCCCACCCGGACGAAGTCGTCTATTTCCGTCGTGACGAATAGAACTTTCAAGAAAAGCCCTCTTACGAGCCCTCGATGTTGCTATGCAAGAATGGGTCCAATTCACCCAGGCAAGGCACGGACAGACGGATTGCAGGGAGGCGCTTCCCTGCCGCGCCAGTGCCATCTAGGGTCCTCGCATCAGGGGAGCCTTGGGCGAGGAAGCCTTGGGCGAGGAAGCCTTGGGCAAGGAAGCCTCGGAAATGACCACAACGGGAAACGATGAGGGCACTTTGACAAAGGGTTTTGCGGGGCTTCGCGTGCTCGATTTTTCGACCACGATTGCCGGCCCGCATTGCACGCGGATGCTCGCCGACATGGGAGCGGAAGTCATCAAGATCGAGACCGCGGAAGGCGAGACGATGCGCACCCGACCGCCGCTGCGAAACGACTGCAGCACGACATTCGGTCAGCTCAATGTCGGCAAGAAGAGTCTCGTGCTCGACCTGAAATCGCCTGACGGGGTCGAAGTCGTAAGGCGGCTGGTCACAGCTGCGGATATTCTGGTTGAGAATTTTCGCCCGGGCGTGATGCGAAGGCTGAAGCTCGACTGGGCAACGCTCAAAGAGCTCAATCCAAAGCTGATCTACTGCTCGATTTCCGGCTACGGCCAGACCGGTCCGTCGGCCGAACTGCCGGCCTACGCGCCGGTGATCCATGCGGCGTCCGGCTACGACATGGCGCATCTTGCCTATCAGCCGGGTAGAAGCCGTCCGGATTGTTGCGGCATCTATCATGCCGACGTCGTTACCGGCACCTACGCCTTCGGGGCCATCTCGGCGGCGCTGTACCAGCGAAATGCCACACAGCGAGGTCAGCACGTCGACGTCTCGATGCTCGAATCCATGCTGACCCTGACCCTGAGCGAATTGCAATGGTCGCAATTTGCGGTCGCGCCGACCTCGCGTCCGATGTTCGGTCCGATCCAGACGTCGGACGGATACGTGATGGTCGCGATCGCCAGCGAAAAGACCTTTCAGGGTTTGATGAAGGTGATCGGTCGCCCCGAGTGGGTGAGCGATCCGCGTTTTGCGAAATATTCCGACCGCCGCGATAATTGGGCGCATCTGATGGACGGCGTGGAAGCCTGGTCGCGCACGGTGACGACGCAGCAATGCCTCGTGGCGCTGAACGGCGAGGGTGTTCCGTCCTCGGCCTATCGCACGGTTGCCGAGGCCTTGAACGATCCGCAAATCGCCCATCGCGGCGCGCTTTCCGAGGTGGAAGATGGCGGCGGCACCTTCAGGGTTCTCAACGTGCCGTTCCGGATGTCGGGGGCCGATGTGTCGGCGGGCAAACGCATGTCAACTTTGGGCGAGCACACAAGCGCGCTGCTCCGGGAGACCGGTCTGTCGGAGGAGCAGATCGTAGCGTTTTCGGGGAAGCCTTTGGGGGCGGCGCGGCGCTGAGCGGATCACATTTCAAAATGTTGCGAGGCCTGCGGCACTTCATCCCGCGTTGACCTTGCGGCCTTGCCGCCAACCGCGATTCCGGCCAATCTGGCCCAAAGTCACCAAGATCCGAAAAAAGCGGACGCAGCATCCTCGGAGGGAATTCCAATGAAACCGGCAATGGTCGCGCGCAGGCTTGCGCCAATTTTCCTTGTCACGGCATTTGCTTTTCTCACGAACCCCGCCGACGCCCAGAAGCAGGGCGGCAGCATTACGGTCGGCCTCGAGCTCGACATTCCCGGTTTCGACCCGCTGAAAGTCGGCGTGTTCGACACGTCGGCGCAAATTGCGGCGGCGTTGATGTTCGATACCCTCACCTATCTCGACGACAAGGGTGAGCCGCAGCCCAAGCTCGCGCTGTCCTGGTCCCACTCGGATGACTTCAAGACCTGGACGTACAAGCTGCGACCCGGCGTCAAGTTTCACGATGGCACGCCCTTTAATGCCGAAGCGGTGAAGGCCAATTTCGAACGGCAAAAAGACCCGGCCAACAAATGCCGCTGCGCCTTCTACATATCCTTTATCCACGACGTGCAGGCGCCTGACGAACTCACGCTTATCTATAACTTGAATGATCCGGTGGTGAACCTGCCTGCGGTGCAGACGTTTCCCGGCGTGAACAACACTGTCCAATCGCCCACGGCGTGGAAGACCAAGGGCGACGATTACAACCGCAATCCCGTCGGCACCGGACCGTATATCCTGAAGTCATGGGCCGCGGGCGACCGCCTGGTTCTGGAGAAGAATCCTGACTACTGGAACAAGGGTCATCCCCATCTTGACCGGATCGTTCTGAAGCCGTTGCCGGATGCACAGTCGCGCTTTGCGTCCTTGCAATCCGGCGAGGCGGATATCGTCTGGGACGATGAGTACGACGCGGACAGCATCCAGAAAGCTCAGAAAGATCCCAGATTGACAGTCCACACCTATGTAGGGTCCGGCGCCACCGTGTATGCCTTCAACACCAAGGTCGCCCCATTCGACGACGCGCGGGTGCGCCAGGCGTTGGTGATGGCGATTGATCGCAAGAAGATGTCGCAGGTGGTCACCAACGGCCTGGCCCGGCCGGCCTCAAATCCCTATGGCGAGGGCTCCTGGGTCAAGTGCAAGGACGACGGCGCGCTTGCCTTCGATGTCGAGAAAGCCAAGGCGCTGATCAAGGACTACGGCAAGCCGGTCGACTTCAAGATGCTCGTCACCGCGACGCCGCGCGGACGCACCGTCGGCCAGGTGCTGCAGCAGTTCTGGAAGCAGGCCGGCGCCAATATGGAGATCGAGCAGGTCGACCAGGCAACAATCCCTCCGCGCGCCTTCATGCGCCAGTTTCAATTGACCCCATGGCGTATCGTCGACTTCCCCGATCCTGAGCCGCAGATATACGCGAATTTCCACACCGGCAGCGCGGTCGCGCTCGCCAACTATTCCAATCCCGAACTCGACAAGCTGCTCGAACAAGCGCGGAAAACTGCCGACGCCGAAACGCGTAACGAGGACTACTGCGCTATCAGCCGGCTCGTCAATCAGGAAGCGATCTGGTTCTGGACTTTCCAGAATACTTACTACGCGCTCTCAAGCGCCAAACTGAAGGGCTTGCCGAAGCTTTATGGCGGGGTGATCGACGTCTCCAACGTCTGGATAGAATGAAAGCCGATGCTCGGTTTCGTCGCCCGCAGGTTGCTTTATTTGCTGCCGGTGCTGCTTGCGGTATCGCTGCTGACCTTCCTGATCGCGTCGCTTTTGCCGGGCGATCTTGCCTATGTGATCCTCGGCGATCAAGCGACGCCGGAAAAGGTGGAGGCGCTGCGCCAGGACATGGGGCTCGATCAGCCGGTCTGGTGGCGTTATTTCGGCTGGCTCGGCCACGTGCTGCAGGGCGATTTCGGACGCTCGTTCCGTACCGGACAAACGGTGTTGCAGGCGGTCGCAGAGCGGTTGCCGGTATCGTTTGAGTTGATGCTGTTGGCCGAAATCGGCGCGCTCGCGATCGGCATTCCCCTCGCCATTGCGTGCGCGGTGAAGAGCGGCAGCGCGTTCGATCGCTTCATGACCGGCAGCGCCTTCGGCATGCTCTCGGTGCCGACATTTCTTTCGGCGATCCTGCTGATCTATCTCTTCGCGGTGCAACTGCATTGGCTGCCGGCGACCGGCTATGTGCCGTTTTCCGAAGATCCGATCGGCAATCTCAGATGCTTCGTGCTGCCGGCCCTGACGCTCGCGCTCGCTGAATGGCCGGTGCTGATGCGCGTGCTGCGCTCCGACTTGATCGCGACCTTGCAGGAGGATTTTATCGCGATGGCGCGGGCCAAAGGTCTGAAACCGTCGCGGATTCTCCTGCTGCATGCCTTAAAACCGTCGTCGCTAACGCTGGTGACGGTGACCGGCATCAATATCGGCCGCCTGATCGGCGGTACCGTGATCGTCGAACAGATCTTTGCGCTGCCGGGAATCGGCCGGCTCCTGGTCGGCGCCATCACCACCCGCGACCTCATCATCCTGCAAGGCGTGGTGCTGGTCGTGGCGTTCGGCTACGTGCTGATGAATTTCATCGTCGACATGCTCTATGCCGTTCTCGATCCCAGGATTCGTCATGGCCACGCTTGAGCTCAGCGTCAGCGAAGATGTCATCGTCGCGCCGGTGCAACGAACCCGACGGCTCGGACCCCTGTTCTGGACGGCGATCGGCTGGATGATTTTTGTATTTGCCGTTGCGATACTTGCCCCGGTCCTGCCGTTGCCGAGCCCGACCGACATGGACATGCTGGAGCGGCGGGCGCCGATCTCGGCGCTGCATTGGCTCGGCACCGACGGGCTCGGCCGCGATGAGCTGTCGAGACTTGTCTATGGCGCGCGCATTTCCTTGACCGTCGGCCTGTTCGCGCCGATCATCGGCATCACGATCGGCGGCGCGCTCGGCCTTCTTGCCGGTTACTTCCGCGGCCGCTTCGAGACGCTGGTGGTCGGCAGCATGGATACGCTGCTCGCTTTCCCGCCGCTGATCCTGGCGCTCGCGGTGACCGCCTATCTCGGGCAGTCGATCTTCAATCTCACCTGCATCCTCGGCGTGCTCGGCATCCCCGCCTTCATGCGGGTCGCGCGGGCTTCCACGCTGACGCTGGCGCGGCGCGAATTCGTGATCGCCGCCCAGGCATTGGGCGCGTCCCATGCGCGTATTCTGCTGCGGGAATTGCTGCCCAATGTCGCGCTGCCCTTAGTCGCCTTCTTCCTGCTCGGCGTTGCCGTCACCATCGTCGTCGAAGGCGCGCTGTCGTTTTTGGGCCTTGGCGTACCGCCGCCGATCTCGAGTTGGGGCAGCATGATCGGGGAGGGACGCGAGAGCCTGGAGATCGCGCCGCAGCTCGCCTTCATCCCGGCGATCGCGATGTTCCTGACCGTGCTGTCCTTCAATCTGGTCGGTGACACGCTCCGCGCGCTTACCGACCCGCGTCAGGGCGCATTGTGACGGGGGCACCGCTGCTTTCGGTCGAGGATGTGGCGGTTGATCTGCCGACGCCGCGCGGCAATCTGCGCGCGGTGGATGGCGTCGATCTGACGGTCGGCGCCGGACGAACGCTCGGGATCGTCGGTGAATCCGGTTGCGGCAAGACCATGTTGTCGCGCGCCGTCCTGCAACTGTTGCCAAGAAAGGCGAAGCTTTCGGGCCGGGTGATGTTTGACGGGCAAGACCTCGTGCGCCTTGCTCCCGAAGCTTTGCGAAAACTTCGCGCCCGATCGCTCGCGGTCGTGTTCCAGGACCCCATGACCTCGCTCAACCCGGTGCTGACGATCGGCACCCAGTTGATCGAGACCTTGCTGGAGCATCTCGACCTCGACCTGGCGGCGGCAAAGCAGCGCAGCGTCGAGCTGCTGGCGGCGGTCGGCATTCCCGCGCCCGAAGCGCGATTGATGCAATATCCGCATCAGCTCTCCGGCGGCATGCGGCAGCGGGTTGCGATTGCCATCGCGCTGTCCTGCGAACCCAAACTCTTGATCGCGGACGAGCCGACCACGGCGCTCGACGTGACCATCCAGGCGCAAATCCTCGATTTGCTGGCGCGTGAACAGCGCCGCCGGCACATGGCGATGATCATCATCACTCACGATCTAGGCGTCGTCGCCGGCCGTACCGACGAGGTGGCGGTGATGTACGCCGGCCGTGTGGTGGAACGCGCGCCGACGCACGCGCTCTTCAAGAGGATGCACATGCCCTATACCGAGGCGCTGCTCGCGGCGATCCCGAAGATCGACGCCGCGCCGCATACGAGGCTACCGGCGATCTCGGGCCGTCCGCCCGATCCGACCCGGCCGCTGCAAGGCTGCTCGTTTTCGCCGCGCTGCCGCTATGTGGCCCGGCGATGTCATGCCGAGAAACCCCTTCTCGCTAAGGCGGAATCGTCCGACCACGAGTTCGCCTGCTTCAATCCCATTCACGTTGAGGCCGGTGTTTCCACATGACGGCCGCCGCGTCGCAATCTTCACGCGATCCGCTGCTCAGCGTGGAAAATCTCGTGGTTGAATATGCCCTCGGTAGCAAGACCGTCCACGCGGTCTCCGGCGTCAGCCTGCAAATCGCGCGTGGCGAGACGCTGGGGCTGGTCGGCGAGTCCGGTTGCGGCAAGTCGACGCTCGGTCGCGCGGTGCTGCAGTTGCGCCGCGCGGTCTCCGGTCGCGTGCTGTTCGACGGTCAGGACCTCACCGTGATGCAGGGCGACGCCCTGCGCCGGATGCGCCGGCGCGTGCAGCTGATCTTTCAGGATCCGATTGCTTCCCTCAATCCGCGGCGGCGGATCGGCGACATCATTGGCGAGCCGCTGGTGATTGCCGGCATCAAGGACGCAGGCAGACGCAAGCAGCTTGTCCGCGACGTCCTGACCGCGGTCGGGCTTGATCCGGACCTCGTGGCCGGACGGCTGCCGCATGAATTTTCCGGCGGACAATGCCAGCGCATCTGCATCGCGCGCGCGCTCGTCCTCAACCCGGACTTTATCATTTGCGACGAGCCGGTTTCCGCACTCGACGTCTCGATCCGCGCCCAGATCCTCAATCTGCTTGAGGAGATGAAGGCGCGCTTCGGCCTGACGCTGCTGTTCATAGCCCATGATCTCGCGATCGTGAAGGCGGTGAGCGACCGTGTCGCCGTGATGTATCTCGGCCGCTTGTGCGAAGTCGGGCCGTCCGAACAGCTGTTCGCGAGGCCCGCGCATCCCTACACCGCGCTTCTGATCGAAGCGATCCCGGTGCCCGATCCGGACGTCCGCCCGGCCGAAAGCGTGCCGGTGGGCGAGCCGCCTTCGCCGATCGCACCGCCGTCCGGCTGCCGTTTCCGCACCCGTTGCCCGCGCGCCGACCAGCGCTGCCGCGACGAAATGCCGGAACTTCGCACTGTCGCGCCAAACCAATACGCGGCTTGCCATCATCCCCTGACGTAAATAATGAAGGGGCGTGGCCAATGTTCCAAATAAGCTTGCCCAACAATAACAACTGGGAGAGACGCGATGAGGAGTTTCCAGGTTGCCGATTTCAACGCCCCCTTGAAAGAGGTGGAGCAGCCGACGCCGCAGCCGACGGGCACCCAGGTGCTGGTCAAGGTGAAGGCGGCCGGCGTCTGCCACAGCGATCTGCACATCTGGGAAGGCGGCTACGATCTCGGCCATGGACGAAAGCCGCTGTCGTTGAAGGATCGCGGCGTGTCGCTGCCGCTAACCATGGGGCATGAGACCGTCGGCGAAATCATGGCTTTCGGCCCCGATGTGAAGGCAAGCGACAAGGCTGACCTGAAGGTCGGCGACGTGGCGCTGGCCTATCCCTGGCTCGGCTGCGGCAAGTGCGAGACCTGTCTTGGCGGCGACGAGAACATGTGCGTCGTCAAGCCGAATTCGCTCGGCGTCTATTGCGATGGCGGCTATGCCGACTACATGACGGTGCCGCATCCGAAATATCTCCTCAACCTGAAGGGATTGGATCCCGTCACCGCGGCGCCCTATGCCTGCTCCGGCGTCACCACCTATAGTGCGCTGAAGAAGGTCGAATCCGCGTTCAACACCCCGATCGTTATTTTCGGCGCCGGCGGCCTTGGCCTGATGGCGCTGTCGCTGTTGAAGGCGATGGGCGGCAAGGGCGCCATCGTGGTCGACATCGATGCGAAGAAGCGCGAGGCCGCCGAGAGGGCCGGCGCGCTCGCCACCGTCGACGGCAAGGCATCCGACGCGCTCGAGCAGCTCGCCAAAAAGGCCGGCGGGCCGATCCGCGCCGTGATCGATCTGGTCGGCAATGCCGCGACCACGCAGCTTGGTTTTGATTGCCTGACCAAGGGCGGCAAGCTCGTGATCGTTGGCCTGTTCGGCGGCGGTGCGCCCTGGGCGCTGCCGCTGATCCCGATCAAGGCGATCACCATTCAAGGCAGCTATGTCGGCAATTTGCGCGAAACCCAGGAACTCTTGGATCTGGTCCGCACCAAGAAGATCGCGCCGATCCCGGTGACGCCGATGCCGTTCGCCAAAGCCAACGACGCGCTGGTCGATCTGCAGCAGGGCAGGCTGGTCGGCCGCGCCGTGCTGACGCCGTAGCCGTCATTCCGGGATGGTGCGTTAGCGCC
>JBATYU010000955.1:0-2455 GCA_049674245.1 Bradyrhizobium sp.
CGCCTCGATAGGGTCGGCGAGGCAATCGCAATAGCGCAACGGGCGCGGCGAATCGCGGTCGAAAGCATCGTCGTGGGGATGGGCCTCTCAACGCTCGCGATGCTGGCCGCCGTGCTCGGCTGGCTGATGCCGGTGCCCGCGGCCATTGTTCAGGAGGTGATCGATGTTGCCGTGATCCTCAATGCACTCCGCGCCTTGACTCCCGCCTACGGTCACGCCGGAAGGCACATCACCGCCGCAGCCGGCCGCGAACTGCATCGCAACCACGTCTCGCTGATCAGCAATCTTGACCGGCTGCGATCGATCGCCGACGCGCTTGATGACGCCACGCCGCAAAACGGCGTGGCGCTGATCGCGGAGGCCAACAAGGTGGTTCAGGAGCAGGTGGTCGCGCACGAGCGCGACGACGAAGGCAATGTCTATCCGCGGCTCTCCAGGATTCTCAAGGAAAGCCACGGCCTTTCCGCCATGAGCCGGGCGCACCGCG
This sequence comes from Bradyrhizobium sp., assembly GCA_049674245.1. GTDB lineage: Bacteria > Pseudomonadota > Alphaproteobacteria > Rhizobiales > Xanthobacteraceae > Bradyrhizobium. Next base: position 488 of record JBATYU010000955.1, read on the forward strand.
AGATCCTGCATCTTGCGCGGCTACTTGCGCGCGTCGTGGAGGACCTGCCGACGGAGAATATCGACCGCTATCTCATTCGCGACGCCCAGCGGATCATCGAGGCGATTGAGACCTTGGTGCGCATGCATACGGCGCAGGAGGAGGACATCTATGAGGCGGTGGCGGCGCGGACGGCGGCGTAATTCGAATGGAACGCGCAAATCGGCGTGAAAGGGACACGAATGAATAGAGCGCTCTCGGTTTTAATTTCAGCAGGAATAGCTGGCTTCGGCATCTGGATCATAGGCCACACCATTGCGTCGGGATCGCCCCTGGGCTGGACGCTGATGGGAATTCCGCCAGCTGCAGTGGGCTTGATCAGCCTTTGTCAGGCCATCGCTGAAGCCAAGCCTGCGTAGAATACTGCAACGATCAATTGAATCAGCCCGCGTCAGGTCGGCGCAGCGGCCAAACCGCAGCCAAGACGGCAAAGCCGCGATCAACGTGGCGGCAACAAGCATTCTACGATGCCGAAATTCAGGGCATCGCGGGAAATGAACAGCGCCGTTATCGGCGCCGCCAGCACGAGAATGACGCGTAAGATCCACGTGATCAATTTGTAGTTCCGAAGTTAACTCAACTGCCTCGGTATCGTGGGGGTGCTATTCAAGCGACTTCAGGAACGCAAGAAAGTCATTGATCTGATCCGGATCAAATCGAAATTCCGGCATGCTGGGGTGGCCGGTGACGATTCCCTCTGCCAGGGCTTCCTGCAGCGTTTCGACCGGATAGCGCGCGTGCAGTGTTCGGAACGGTGGGGCGATCTTGAGCGGACTTGGACTGACCTTGTCGATCGCGTGGCATTTCGCGCAATAGACCCGGGCAAGGCGACGACCCTGTTCTACATTCGTGGCTTTCGCGGGGAGGGCGAAGGCCGAACCGGCGGCAAGAACCAGCGCGGCAGCACGGATGATAGTCGCTAGGCTCATTTCGGAGTGTCCTTTGGGTCATCGAAAATGGTGGAGGGTGGTTGCTGGCGGGGTGGAGGTCAATGGGACATCAAGGTCGGCACCGTCATCGATTGAAGCATGGCACGGCTCACGCCGCCCAAAAGGCGCTCCTGGAAGCGCGAATGGCCGTAGCCGCCCATCACAATGAGATCGAGACCATCGTCGGCGGCGATCGACAGAATAGTCGGTTGAATCTCGTTCCGATCGGCGACCATGCGTTCGATGCGCGGGGCGAGGCCCCGTCGCGCCAGATGCGCCGCTAGCGACGTTGCGGAAGCTTCTTCCGGGACCTCAGTATCATTGATGCTGATGATCGTCACTGCCTGCGCGTGGGTAAGGGTAAGGAACGGCGCGGCGTCACGAAGTGCGCGAGCCGCCAGCCGGCTTCCGTCCCACGCGATCCCGATCCGCTTTAGCACGAGGGGGCCTCTGTGCGTATACGGGACAAACAGGACTGGGCCACCGGATTGAAACAGAATCTCCTGCGGCATGGTATTGTCGAACGTGTCGGTTTCAGGATCTGGCTGCTGCACGATGGTCAAATCATGCAGGCGAGCGATCGCGCCGACGGAAGCAGCGACTTCCGCCGGTATGCCTGCCAACGGCTGCAGGGTATAGCTGATACCCGCGTTACGCGCCTCCGCTTCGAATACGGCAAGCGCCGCATCGGCCCGCGCCCATGCGTTTTTGCATTCGTTCTCGAAAACCGCTGCCATCGCGCCGCCGCCGCTTTCGATGACAAGGCCCACATTGGTGGTTTCGTAGCCGACCGAAACCGCGTCGAGATGGGCGGCGCGCGAGACCGCGAGCGAGATGGCGCCATCGACGACCGGTCGGATCGTCCGCTCGGAGGGAATGTGAACCAGAAGATTCTTCAGCATCGCGTTCTCCGCCTTTTCCATGGCGCCCCGGCCGCAAACCCATTGAAAGCCAAAAAGAGCTCCTGCGATTTGATCCATCTCAAGCCGGCTTGATCATG
>JBATYU010000956.1:0-3534 GCA_049674245.1 Bradyrhizobium sp.
CCATGGCGGCCATGCTCGGCGGCGTGCCGCTGATGCTCGGCACCGGCACCGGATCCGAAATCCGCCAGCCGCTGGGTTATGCGATGGTCGGCGGCCTGATCGTCAGTCAGGCGCTGACGCTGTTCACGACGCCAGTGGTGTATCTCTATCTCGACAAGCTCTCCAACGCGTTCTCGAACTGGGGCCGCTCGGGGCCGGCCGAGGACGACGCGGCCGAGCACGGTCCGGTCAAACAGGCGGCCGAATAGAGCTTACCGTTCTTTCACTGCCGCGCCATCTGTGCGCTGCCGACGCCATCGCCATCGAGTTTCTGGTCGTCGTGCATCTTGACCGTCACCTTCGTGAGCCGCCCGGTGAATTCGAACGGCGCGACATAGGGCGACACCGGGCTGCCGCGATCCCGTCCGATATCGAGACCTGACCACGAGATCAAATTGTGGAATCCAAGCTGGGTCTGCAGCGAGCCCACCGGCTCGCCATCGATCAGTAGCGTGTAGGCGGTGACCCCGGTGCGCGAGCCCTTGGCCGGCGCCGTCTCGCGCACCAGGCGCTCGACATCCACGCCGAGCCGGTGGGAGCCCGCTGGAACCTTGCGATCAGAGCGAACGATCTCGTGGCCACCGCCGATGTTGAGGTCATGGACCAAAAATCCGTCCTGGATGTAGAGGCTATAGCCGGACGTCGCATCGCCATGCGCGATCAGGACGCCCTTGGCCCCTCGCTCATCAATCTCGACATAAGCCTCGATGGTGTAACTGCGGCTGCGCACGTCGGGGGCGACGTCGGTCGGCACATGCCCCATGCCGGCATGAAAGGTGAAATGGTTTCGCGCGCCCTGGAATCGCGCGGCGTTCTCGGCAAACCGCGGACCGAAGCGGTCGTCGAGCGGCAACACATTGTGCTTTTCGGCCTCGCTCCACCATAATTTCATCATCGCAGCGAGGCGTTCAGGTTCTTTCGCCGAGAGATCGTCTACTTCCGAAAAATCCTGATCCAGATGAAACAACTCCCATTTGTCGTTCTCGAACGGCGTGCCCGGCGGGTGATAGGCGACCGCCTTCCAGCCGCCATGCCAGAGGCCGCGATGGCCGAACATCTCGAAATATTGCGGTGAGACCTTTGACGGCACAGATGGGTCCGTGATGGAACGGGCAAAACTTTCGCCTTCGATCGGCATCTGCGCGCAACCGGCGATTTCCCTGGGCGCTTCGATGCCGACCAGTTCGAGCAAGGTCGGCACCAGATCGCAGGCGTGCACGAATTGATGGCGCAGCTCGCCCGTGACTTTGATGCGCTTCGGCCACGACATCACGAAGGGATCGCGGATGCCGCCGCCGTGGGTGTTCTGCTTGTAGCGGCGCAGCGGAGTGTTGGACGCCATCGCCCAACCATGCGGGAAATTGGTGTGGGTGTCCGGGCCGCCGATATCGTCGATCCGGCGCAGTTTTTCAGGGATCGGCTCGGGCCGGAAATTGAACGGTCCCATCGAATTGATGAAGCCGAGCGGCCCGCCCTCCTGGCTTGCGCCATTGTCCGACAACACCAGGATCAGTGTGTTGTCGCGGACATCAGCCGATTCCAGAAACGCAATCAGCCGCGCCAGACGCCGGTCGGCATGGTCGAGCATGCCGGCAAAGGCGGATTGCAAGCGGGTGAAGACGCGCTGTTCGTCATCGCTGTGCTCGCCCCACGCCTTCACGCCGTCATTGCGCGGAGGCATCCTGGTGTCCGAGGGCACGAGCCCCATCGCCCTCTGCCGCGCCAGACGCTGCTCGCGCTCGACATCCCAGCCATGGGCGAACTTTTCGTCGTAGCTCTTGATGATATCGGCGGGCGCCTGATGCGGCGCGTGGCAGGCGCCGAGCGCAACCCATGTCAGCCATGGCAGATCGGGCCGGTCGGCGATGTGGTCGCCGATGAAGCGGATCGCCTGATCGATCAGGTCGGAGGTCAGGTGATAACCGTCGGCGAAAGTCCCCGGCGGATCGATGTGGGTGTTGTCGCAGACCAGCTCCGGTGCATATTGGTCGGTCTCGGCGTCGAGAAAGCCGTAGAAGCGGTCAAAGCCGCGCCCTAACGGCCAGCCGTCGAACGGCCCGGTCGCGCCGCTTTCGGTCAGCGGGGTCACATGCCACTTGCCGATCATGTAGTTGCGGTAAGCATGCGCCCGCAGCATCTCGGCGAGCGTTCCGGCTTCGCGCACGATCTTGCCGCGATAGCCGGGATAGCCGGAATCGAAATTGGCGAGGCAGCCGACGCCGACCGAATGGTGGTTGCGCCCGGTCAACAGCGCCGAGCGGGTGGTCGAGCACATCGCGGTCGTGTGGAAGCCGGAGTAGCGCAGGCCCTCGGCCGCCAGTCGATCGATGGTCGGCGTCCTGATCGGCGAGCCGTAGCAGCCGAAGTCGGAAAAACCGACATCGTCGAACAGCACGACCAGGATATTGGGCGCGCCCGCCGGAGGCTTTGCGGCCTGCCGCCACCACGGTTTTGAGCTCGCCACGGTCGTGCCGATCGTGCCCTGAAACGAGCCGTCGCTGCTTGCGGTCATGAGCTCTCTCCCTGATTGAAGCGACGGCGGTTGGTCCGCCATTCGCATGTTGCACGCTACACCGCCCTACCCGGCGCCGAGATAAGCCTTCTGCACCTGCGGATCGTCGGCGAGGGCGGCTGCCGTCCCCGACAACACGCTTTTGCCGACCTGCAGCACGATGGCAAAGTCCGAGACCTCCAGCGCGAGCTCGATCGATTGCTCCGCGAGCAGGATGGTCAGCCCCTCCCGGTGCAGCCGGCCGAACGTCTCGTACATCGATTCAACCACCGTCGGCGCCAGACCCAGCGACGGCTCATCGAGCATCAGGAGTTTTGGGTCGCTCATCAAAGCGCGGCCGACCGCCAGCATCTGCCGCTCGCCGCCGGACATGGTGCCGGCACGCTGGCTGCGCCGCTCCTTCAATTTTGGGAAGATTTCGTAGACGCGTTCGAGCAGGGTCGCGGTGCGCGCCTTGTCATGCAGCGGCGTGGCGCCGAGCCGCAAATTGTTCTCGACGCTTTGCTGCACGAACAGCCGCCAGCCCTCCGGTGACAGCGCAAGGCCCTTGCGCACGATCGCAAATGCGCCCTGGCCACTGATCTCCTCGCCGCGAAACGCGATCGACCCCGAATGCACCGGGATCAGGCCGGCGATCGCGTTGAGAACGGTGGTCTTGCCGCCGCCATTGGAGCCGAGCAGCGCCACCACACGGCCCTCGGGCACCTCAAGCGAAACATCGGATACTCCGATCAGGTCGCCGTAGCGCACCTCCAGATGCTCGATCTTGAGCAGCGGCGCGTTCATGTCACGGGTCCGCCCATCAGCTCGATCGGCGTATGGCCGGCGGCGGCCTTGGCGGCGCGGGTGCCGAGATAGGCCGCGATCACGGCCGGATCCGTGGTGACCTCGCGCGGGCTGCCGCGCGCGATCTCTTTGCCCTGATGGAACACCATCACGCGGCTCGCGAGCGACATGATCACTTCCATGATGTGCTCGACGAT
>JBATYU010000957.1:0-1529 GCA_049674245.1 Bradyrhizobium sp.
CGATAAGCGATGGTGTCCACGCGAGCATCGCGCCCAAACAAATCGCCTGCAAGGTCGTCATCACGCCACCTTGGGTATCCCCGCCCTCAGCAACAGATTCAACTGGTAAATGGAACTTTTGTTCTAAAACGGCATTGGTTGCGGCAGTTCGCGCCGGTACCAGACGCCGATCAGCGCGTGCAGCGCAGCAACGGCCGGAGACCTCCGCCGGAATCCAAGACCAACGTCCGGGCTTGAGCGATTGGGCTGCGAGAGTCCGCTGGCGAACAGACATGCGCACAAAACCGGATCAAACTTCTTCGTGGGCATTGCCCATTTCTTCCGGTGAAAGCCCTGTCCGATTGCCCCGGGACGGGGCTTTCGTTTGGCACATGCTGCTGATGGCGGCGCTGGCGGTCATCTGGAATTTGCTCGGGCAAATGAAAGAGACCGCCAACTGAGGCGGCCTTACTGTGCAACACCCGGCTATCTGGTGTCTGCCGGTTGATTGCAGGCCTCACAGAAGAAGATTTTACCAAATTCCATTCGGACGATTTTGAAGCCCGCTGGAATGGCTTCCACGCTAAAATCGTAGACTCGCTTTTCAGGCCGTGAAAGACGGGCTGATCCCGACATCCCGCAGGTCGAGCATGTAAGTAACTCGGTCCACTGGTTGCTGGTTATCATGCGTGCAGACTCCTTGGCCGGTGACGAAAACAGCACACGGCGCGGCGGTCGTCTGCTCAGAATTGCTCAACTTTCGAGCCTGCCCCTATTCTTCGTTTTGGCCGAGTAACTTCCGGTCTTTCGGTTGGCGCTTGTTAATTTTGGATTCCCTCAGCGATTGGCCTATCCCCGCGCTGGTGTCGTTTGCGCGAACAAGGGCCGCCAACTCAAGCTTGGCTGATTGCAAAAGCTTTCGCTTCGCGGCGATGGTGGCCAACTCGATACGTAACGTACCGATCTGCTCAATGATGGCACGGCGGTCCGGCCCCGGCGGGAGCTTGCGAGAGGCTTCCAGATGAGCGGCCATGTCCTCAAGGTCTTTCATCTTGTCTCAGATGCTGTAATGGGCGGTGATCCGGCATCCTGACACCACCGCCTTTCCAGCACTGTTCAATTTTGCTCACTACGATGCCAAGGTTCAAGATAAAGGCGCGATCACCGTAGTCATACGTGCGCACGGGTGGTGTCGGGGGTGCTCCCGCACGTGAGGCATGAGACAACGAAAGGTAACAGCACAAGAAAGAGCCGCCAACTGAGGCGGCCTTACGCTTCGTCTTGGCTTAAGACGTTGCCGGTCTTTCGGTTGAGAAAGTGCAACCTGGTGCAAGCCGGACAGATTATGCCTTCATACTCGTTTTCTCGCACGTCATTGTCCTCGTCCAGCCAGTGCTGGATTTTCATCGATGTGTCCGGGCAGGTGAAAATGAATGCGGCCATCGGTCTTCATACAAGCGTTAAAAGGCGTCTTGGCTTTGAGCTCGCAACGGGCTCAGCCAAAAGGACCATTCACCATTCCAGTGAATGGAAAGGGGCCAGTACCAGGC
>JBATYU010000958.1:0-8605 GCA_049674245.1 Bradyrhizobium sp.
CGCGCCGGTGACGATGGCGACGCGTCCGTCAAACCTGATTATCTTGCATGAAATTCCCGGCTGATAGCACTCTCGTCATGGCCGGGCTTGACCCGGCCATCCATCAAATGATGGAGCATTCTTGATCAGTGATGGATTGCCGGGTCAAGCCCGGCAATGACGGCAGGGGTTCAAGCAAAATAGATCAACCCGATCCAGTCGGCGACCAACGCAGGCTTGTCCTCGCCGTCGATCTCGACCGTGACATTGGTGCGCGACAACAGTTCGGTCGGCTTGCGCAACTTGGCTTCCGCGAGCGTGAAGCGGCCGCGGACGCGCGAGCCGGCCTTGACCGGCGAGATGAAGCGCAGCTTGTCAAAACCGTAGTTGACGCCCATCGTGGTGCCCTCGATGACGGGCATCACCTCATAGGACATGATGCTCAATAGCGACATCGTCAGAAAACCGTGCGCCACGGTGGTGCCGTAAGCGGTTTCCTTCTTCGCGCGTTCGGGGTCGACATGAATGAACTGGTGATCCTCGATCACGTCGGCAAAGACGTTGATGCGGTTCTGATCGACCGGGTGCCATGACGACACCCCGACCTCATGGCCGACCATCTTCTGATAGGCCTCCAGCGATACCGGCGGCTTCTTCCAGACTTCATTCATCCATTAGTTCTCCGATCCGGCGGCGCGGACCTTCTGCAGCTCCGGGAAATCTTCTTCGCGGAACTCCTGGCCGCGCAGCGCGTCGCCGCGGTCATTGTCGTGCTCGAGGCGGCGCAACTGCACGCGGCGGATTTTCCCCGAAATCGTCTTCGGCAGTTCGCTCACCAGTTCGATGCGCCGGATGCGCTTGAACGGCGCCAGCCGCGTGTGCAGATGCATGAAGATCGACCGCGCGGTTTCCGGGTTGCGCTCAACGCCTGCAACGAGCAGCACATAGGCCTTGGGGATCGCAAGCCGGATCGGGTCCGGGCTCGGCACCACGGCGGCCTCGGCGACCGCTTCATGTTCCAGCAGCACGCTTTCCAGCTCGAACGGGCTGATGCGGTAATCCGAGGATTTAAAGACGTCGTCGGAGCGGCCGACAAAGGTCAGATAGCCTTCGTCATCGGCAAACACCACATCGCCGCTGCGATAGAGATCGCCGTCCGCGCCGCTCAATTTGCCGTCCTCGCCCTGATAGCCCTGCATCAGCCCTGCAGGCCTAAAGGCGCCGAGCACGAGCGCCACCTCGCCCTCTTTCGTCAAATGGCCGTCGCCGTCGGTGATCTGCACCCGATAGCCCGGCAGCGGGCGGCCCATCGAGCCGACCTTCACCTTCTGCCCCGGCGAGTTGCCGGCCAATGCAGTGGTCTCCGTCTGGCCGTAGCCGTCGCGGATCGTCAGCCCCCAGGCGCTGCGCACCTGATCGATCACTTCGGGATTGAGCGGCTCACCGGCGCCGCAGACCTCGCGCAACGATACCTTGAATTCCGAAAGTTTCTCCTGAATGAACAGCCGCCACACTGTCGGCGGCGCGCATAATGTCGTCACGCCGCAGCGGCCGATGGCAGCCAAAAGTCCCTTGGCGTCGAAGCGCGGCTGATTAACGATGAAGATCGTCGCGCCGGCGTTCCACGGCGCGAAGAAGCAGCTCCAGGCGTGCTTGGCCCAGCCCGGCGAGGAGATGTTGAGATGAATGTCGCCGGGCCGCAGCCCGAGCCAGTACATGGTGGAGAGCGCCCCGACGGGATAGCTGCGCTGGCTGTGCCGCACCAGCTTTGGCTTTGCGGTCGTGCCCGAGGTAAAATACAACAGCATCGGGTCGTCCGCATGAGTCGGCCCGTCCGGCGCGAATGTTTCGGACCCGCTTGACGACTGTTCGAAGGGCAGCCAGCCTTCGTGCTTTGCCGATGCGCCGACGACGATGCGGACGAGCTTGTCGCCGCCCAGCCTAGCGAATTTTGCGACCTGGTCCTGGGAAGCCACCACTACCTTTGCCCGGCCGCGATCGAGCCGGTCGCGCAGTTCGTCCGGCGTCAACAGCGTGGTCGCGGGGATCACGACGACGCCGAGCTTCATGGCGGCCAGCATCGTTTCCCACAGCGGCACGGCATTGCCGAGCAGCAGCAACAGATGATCGCCGCGCTTGATGCCCTGCGCACGCAGGAAATTTGCGACTTGATTGGAGCGGCGAGACAGCGCCGCAAACGAAAGTTTTGTTTCTTTGTCGCTGGCGGCATCGACGATCCACAGCGCCGGGAGATCCTTGCTTTCGGGGTTGCGCGCCAGTTCCGCGTCGAACCAGTCCAGCGCCCAGTTGAACGGGACTGGATCGGGCCAACGAAATCCCTTCACCGCGGCATCGTAGTCGGTGCGGTGCTTTAACAGAAAGGCACGCGCTTCCTGGAATGTGGTCATCGCTATTTTCCAGCCAACTCACGAATGTGCTGAATGACGCCGGAGAAATCGACCCCGCCGTTTCCTGCGGCATCGAACGCCTTGTAGATTTCCTGCGCGTGCTTGCCGAGCGGCGTCGCCGCGCCGGTGGCCTTGGCTGCGTCCTGCGCCAGTGTCAGGTCCTTGACCATCAGCGCGGCGGCAAAGCCGGGCTTGTAGTCGTTATTGGCCGGCGAGGTCGGCACCGGGCCGGGCACCGGGCAATACGAAGTCAGCGCCCAGCATTGTCCCGACGAGGTCGAGACGACGTCGAACAGCGCCTGATGCGACAGCCCAAGCTTTTCGGCGAGCGCAAAGGCTTCGCCGACCGCGATCATGGAAACGGCCAATATCATGTTGTTGCAGATCTTCGCCGCCTGGCCCGCGCCGCCGCCGCCGCAATGCACGATTCTCTTGCCCATGTTTTCCAGCACGGGCTTTGCCGCCGCGAACGCCTTGTCGCCGCCACCGCACATGAAGGTCAAACTCGCGCCCTTGGCGCCGCCGGTGCCGCCGGACACCGGCGCATCGACCGAGGCCATGCCGTGTTTCGCCGCCAACACATGCGCCGCTTTCGCGCTTTCGACGTCGATGGTGGAGCAATCGATGATCAGCGCGCCTTTTGTCATGGACGGAGCGACGTCGTTCCACACCGACAACACATGCTTGCCCGCCGGCAGCATCGTGATCACGGTGTCGGCGCCTTTGACGGCCGCCACCGAACTTTCCGCGATCGCGGCGCCATCGGCCTTGGCCTGGTCGCGCGAGGCGGCGACAAGATCAAACGCGACCACCTTGTGGCCTGCCTTGACCAGATTGGCCGTCATCGGACCGCCCATATTGCCGAGGCCTATGAATGCGATACTTGCCATCAGATTTCCTCCGCTCGGGTCGTTTCTATCTTGATGTGTCGAATACGAGTTCGTCGGCGCCGATCTCGGCGAAATAAGGCGCGACCATCTCCGATGTCACGTCCTCGATTCTGGCGGGCAACCATTTGGGATTGCGGTCCTTGTCGATCACGGCGGCACGCACGCCCTCGCGGAAATCGTCGCTTTTGTACACCTCCAGTGCGGCACGATATTCCCGCACTAGACATTGTTCCAGCATTGAGGCGCCGCGCGCCAGCCGCAGCAGTTTTAGCGTCACCACCATGCCGCGCGGCGACTTCTCGTTCAATATCTTCAGCGTCGATTGCGCGAGCTCCGAACCGTCCCGCTGCAACGCCGCGACGATATCTTGCATGCGGTCGTGTGCAAACCAGGCATCGATCTTCGGCTGCATCGCAGCGACCGGGCCTGACGTCTCGCCGGTGGCAAAGCCATCGATCAGGATCTTGATTTCGTCCGAGCGCGTTCCTGGGCGAACCTTGGTCAGGGCCTCGCGCAAGATGGCAAGTTTGCTCGATGGCACCACCGCGTCGGCAAAGCGGGCATAGATGGCGTCGGGCCCGTTCATGGTATGGCCGGTCAGGCCGAAATAAGTGCCGATCTCGCCCGGCGCGCGCGACAGCAAAAAGGTGCCGCCGACATCGGGGAAGAAGCCCAAGCCCACTTCCGGCATCGCCAGTTTCGTCCGCTCGGTGACGATGCGATGGCTGCTGTGCGCCGATAGCCCAACGCCGCCGCCCATCACGATGCCGTCCATGAAGGCGACATAGGGCTTTGGGAATTTCGCGATGCGGGCGTTGAGAATGTATTCTTCGCGCCACAGAATCTTGCCGAGATCGCCCTTAACCTTGGAGTCTTCATAGAGCGCGCGGATATCGCCGCCGGCGCACAGGCCCCGCTCGCCCGCGCCTTCCAGCACGATCACGGCGACATCAGGATCGGATTCGAACGCATCGAGCGCCTTGTCGATGTCGCGAAACATCTCGAGCGTCACGGCGTTGATGGCCTTCGGCCGGTTGAGGCGGATGATGCCGGCAGCGCCTTCCCGCCGTACGATCAGATCGGGCTCTGCCACAGACGCGGCTTGAGCTGTCATCGCGCGCCCTCGATCAATTTGCGCGAAACGATCAGCCGCATGATCTCGTTGGTGCCCTCGAGGATCTGGTGCACCCGCAGGTCGCGCACGATCTTCTCGATGCCGTATTCGGCAAGGTAGCCGTAGCCGCCGTGCAGTTGCAGCGCCTGATTGGCGACCTCGAAGCCGACATCGGTGCCGAACCGCTTGGCCATCGCGCACAGCATGGTCGCGTCACTGTCCTTGCGGTCGAGCGCGGCCGCGGCGCGCCAGACAAAGGTGCGCGCCGCCTCCAGTTCCGTCGCCATGTCGGCGAGGCGGAATTGCAGCGCCTGGAATTCGTCGAGACGCTTTCCAAACGCCTTGCGCTCTTTCATATAGGCGAGCGCCTTGTCGAGCGCGCTTTGCGCCCCGCCGAGCGAACAGGCCGCGATATTGATGCGGCCGCCGTCGAGGCCCGCCATCGCGATCCTGAAGCCGATGCCTTCTTCTCCCAACCGGTTTTCGACCGGAACCCGCGCATTCTCAAAGATCACCGCGCGCGTCGGCTGCGCATTCCAGCCCATCTTGCGCTCGTTGGCGCCGAGCGACAGCCCCGGCGTGTTGCCCTCGACGACCAGCGTTGAGATGCCGCCCGGCCCGTCAGCCCCGGTTCGCACCATCACCACGTAAACATCGCCGGCGCCGGCGCCGGAAATGAACTGCTTCTGGCCGTTGAGCAAATAATGGTCGCCGTCGCGCACCGCGCGGGTGCGCAGCGCCGCGGCGTCTGATCCGGAGCCCGGCTCGGTCAGGCAATAGCTTGCGAGCAGCTCCATGGTGCAGAGTTTTGGCAGCCATTTTTGGCGCTGGGCATCGCTGCCGAAGGCGTCGATCATCCAGCAGGCCATATTGTGGATCGAGATGAACGCCGACACCGTCGGGCAGCCTTGTGCGAGCGCCTCAAAGATCAGCGCGGCGTCGAGGCGCGTCAGCCCCGAGCCGCCGACGTCGTCCCGGATATAGATGCCGCCGATGCCGAGCTTGGCGGCCTCGCGCATCACGTCGACGGGAAAATGCTTCTGCTCATCCCAGCGGATCGCATGCGGCGCGATCTTCTCCGCGGCGAAATCCCGCGCCATGTCGCGAACCGCGATCTGGTCCTCATTGAGAGCGAAGTGCATTTTTTGCCCGCGCTTGTCCTTGGATCACCGTCATGGCCGGGCTTGTCCCGGCCATTCACGTCTTTCCGGTCGCGACCCCTTAGGTCGTGGATGCCCGGCACGAGGCCGGGCTTGACGAGTTAGGGAGATCGCGCCCCGTCAATTCATCGTCGGGATGGAAAACTCCGCGCCCTCCTTGACGCCGGACGGCCAGCGCGAGGTCACCGTCTTGGTCTTGGTATAGAAGCGGATCGAATCCGGCCCATGCTGGTTGAGATCGCCGAACCCGGACTTCTTCCAGCCGCCAAAGGTGTAGTACGCGATCGGCACCGGGATCGGCACGTTGATGCCGACCATGCCGACATTGACCTTCGCCGCAAAGTCGCGCGCGGCGTCGCCGTCGCGGGTGAAGATCGCAACCCCATTGCCGTAGTCGTGATCGGACGGCAGGCTCAGGGCTTCGGAATAGTCCTTGGCACGCACCACCGACAGCACCGGTCCAAAGATCTCCTCCTTGTAGATCCGCATGTCTCTTGTCACATTGTCGAACAGGCACCCGCCCATATAAAAACCGTTCTCGTAGCCCTGCATCTTGAAGCTTCTGCCGTCGACCGCCAGCGTCGCGCCTTCCTTGATGCCGATATCGACATAGTTTTTCACGCGCTCGACCGCTTCCCTGGTGACGAGCGGGCCGTAATCGGCGGACGGATCGATCGAGGTGCCGATCTTTAAGGACTCCACGCGCGGGATCAGCCTTTCCATCAGCCGGTCGGCGGTGGTCTTGCCGACGGGGACTGCGACCGAGACCGCCATGCAACGCTCGCCGGCCGAGCCATAGCCGGCGCCGATCAGCGCATCGACCGCCTGATCCATGTCCGCATCCGGCATCACGATGGCATGGTTCTTGGCGCCGCCAAAACACTGGCAGCGCTTGCCGCTTGCGGTAGCGCGCGCGTAGATATATTGCGCGATCGGCGAGGAGCCGACGAAGCCGACCGCCTTGATGTCGGGATCGTCGAGGATGGCGTCAACCGCTTCCTTGTCGCCGTTGACGACATTGAGGATTCCTGCCGGCAGGCCCGCCTCGATCATCAATTGCGCGAGCATCATCGGCACGCCGGGGTCGCGCTCCGACGGTTTTAAGATGAACGCGTTGCCGCAAGCGATCGCTGGCGCGAATTTCCACATCGGGATCATCGCCGGGAAATTGAACGGCGTGATGCCGGCGACCACGCCCAAGGGTTGCCGCAGCGAATAGATGTCGATGCCGGGGCCGGCACCTTCGGTGTACTCGCCCTTCATCAGATGCGGAACGCCGCAGGCGAACTCGACCACCTCGAGCCCGCGCTGGATATCACCCTTGGCGTCGGGCACGGTCTTGCCGTGCTCGCGCGCCAGCAAGTCCGCGAGCTTGTCATAGTCGCGCTGGGCGAGTTCCAGAAACTTCATCATCACCCGCGCGCGGCGCTGCGGATTGGTGTTGGCCCACTCCGTCTGCGCGGCCTTGGCATTTTCGACCGCCGCCCGCACTTCTGCCTTCGACGCCAGCGCCACCTTGGCCTGGACGTCGCCGGTCATTGGCTCGAAAACGTCGGCCGTGCGTCCCGACGTGCCCTTGACCTCGCGGCCGCCGATGAAATGTCCGATTGAGCGCATGTGTTCCTCCAAAACTCTGTGTTTTTGGGTGAGCATGACCTTTTCGGAAAACCGGTATCCACTTTTCCGGATCATGCTCTGACCGAATGCCGGATTTGGGCGGCATCTTGCAGTCTTTACGGCGTTTGGAAAGGGTTTCCACGCGCAGCGGTTTTGCGAAATTGCGGGGCTATCACTGGCAATGCCAAGGCACATTCGACCAATGGCGTAGCCCGACAGCCCTATTGCCGCGTTACTGCCGGGTGGCAGGAGCGGGTTTTCTGGACAGCGGCTTCTTCGCCGACGCCGCGCGGCCGAGTACCGCCTCACGCCCGGCGTCCAGAATCTCGTCGGAGAACTCGCCGGTGCCGGCGATGCGCGACATCACGATCGCTCCCATCATGGTGGCAAGCGTGGCCATCGCCTGTTTGCGCGCGGCCTTGCGCGGAACGCCGAGAATCTGATCAGCCATCATGTCGATCATCTGCTCGAGCTTGGCCGCGAAGGCTCTCCGGGTCTTCGGGCTTTCACGGGCGATCTCGGCGCCGAGCGTCGGAATAGCACAACCGTTGCCGGGATCGTCGCGATGCAGCGGGGTCAGATAGGACTCGACGATGGTCGAAAACCGCTTGTCCGGCGGAGTTTGTTCCATGACCTTGCGCCAGCGTTCGGTCCCGCGGTCCATCGCATAGCCAAAGGCCTCGATCACCAGCGCGTCGCGCGAATCGAAATGGGCATAGAAACCGCCATGGGTAAGCCCTGCCTCCTTCATCAGGTCGGCGACGCCGATGCCATGCGCGCCCTTTTCGCGCAGCCGCATCGAGGCCTTCTTCACGATCCTGGCGTGGGTTTCGAGCTTGTGTTCCCTGGAATAGCGCATCGGTCGTCCCATAAGATGTTTGTAGTCATATAATAACAGCTGTTTTCGCAAAAAGCTGCATTTTATTCCCGCCTTCGGAAGCGGCAGCGCCAGTTCCTTCGCAACCGCGGTATCAAGTCCGTCCCGGAGGGCTGAAATCGCTGCCCTTGACAAGACCACGCCTTGCCCGGGAAGTGGCGCGCTCCGAACCGAAGCACTCTAGCGACCGCGAGACTTTGCATGGAAATGCTCAATCATCATTGCGGCATCGACCGCGATCCGCGCGGCGTCGTCCGCCTGACCATCTGCAACGCCGGCTCGCTCAACATTTTGGGCTCGAGCGTCATCGATGGTGTCCGCGAAGGGCTGGAGAGGCTCGCGGCCGATCGCGACATCCGCGCCCTCGTCATGGCCGGCCAGGGCGAAAAGAGCATGATCGGCGGCGCCGACATCAAGGAAATGGCCGGTCTCGACCAGAAGTCCGCGGAAGCCTTCATCACCCGCCTGCGCGACCTCTGCGAGGCGGTGCGCGCATTCCCGGCGCCGGTGATCGCGCGGATGCCCGGCTGGTGCCTCGGCGGCGGGCTTGAGGTTGCGGC
>JBATYU010000959.1:0-6374 GCA_049674245.1 Bradyrhizobium sp.
GAGCTCTCGACCTCGGCGGTGCCCATGCGATGACCGGAAACGTTGATCACGTCGTCGACGCGGCCGGTGATCCAGTAATAGCCGTCGGCGTCCCTGCGGCAGCCGTCGCCAGTGAAATACTTGCCCTGGTAGGTCGAGAAATAGGTCTGCTCGAAGCGGGCGTGATCGCCATACACCGTGCGCATCATCCCCGGCCAGGATTTGGCGATGCACAGATTGCCGGTAGCTTCGCCTTCCAGCACCTTGCCGTCGCCGTCGACAATCTCGGGCACCACGCCGAAGAACGGCCGCGTCGCCGACCCCGGCTTGAGCTTTGTCGCGCCCGGCAGCGGCGTGATCAGGATGCCGCCGGTCTCGGTCTGCCACCAGGTATCGACGATTGGGCAGCGCTCGTCGCCCACCACGCGATAATACCATTCCCACGCTTCCGGATTGATCGGCTCGCCGACGCTTCCGAGCAGGCGCAGCGACTTACGCGAAGTCCTTTTCACCGGCGCGTCGCCGCCCTGCATCAGGGCGCGGATCGCGGTCGGCGCGGTATAGAAGATGCTGACCTTGTGCTTGTCGACGACGTTCCAGAACCGCGAATTATCGGGATAATTCGGCACGCCCTCGAACATCAGCGTGGTCGCGCCGTTCGCGAGCGGGCCGTAGAGGATGTAGCTGTGGCCGGTGACCCAGCCGACGTCGGCGGTGCACCAGTAGACATCGCCGTCGTGATAGTCGAACACATATTGATGCGTCATCGCCGCGAACACCAGATAGCCGCCCGAGGTGTGCAGCACGCCCTTGGGCTGGCCGGTCGAGCCTGACGTGTACAGGATGAACAGCGGGTCTTCCGCGTGCATGTGCTCGGCCGGGCACTCCGTCGTCACCATCTTGGCCGCGTCGTGGTACCAGAGATCGCGCGACGGGTTCATGTCGACGGCGGCTCCCGTGCGCTTGACCACGACCACCCAGTCGACGCCGCCGGACTTGGCGATCGCGGCATCGACATTGGCCTTCAGCGGCACCTTCTTGCCGCCGCGCAATCCTTCATCGGCGGTGATGACCACCTTGGACTTACAATCGGTGATGCGCTGGGCGAGACTGTCGGGCGAGAAGCCGGCGAACACCACGGAATGGATGGCGCCGATCCGCGCGCAGGCCAGCATCGCGTAGGCGGCTTCCGGAATCATCGGAAGATAGATGGTGACGCGGTCGCCCTTCTTGACGTTGCGGGTGCGCAGGATGTTGGCCATCCGGCAGACCTCGTCGTGCAACTGGCGATAGGTGATGTGCTTCGACTGGGAGGGATCGTCGCCCTCCCAGACGATCGCGGTCTGATCGCCGCGCTTGGCAAGATGCCGGTCGATGCAGTTCCAGGCGACGTTAAGGACGCCGTCCTCGAACCATTTGATCGAGATGTTGCCGGCCGCGAACGAAACGTTCTCGACCTTCGTGAAAGGCTTCATCCAGTCGATGCGTTTGCCGTGGTCGCCCCAGAAGCCTTTGGGATCCGCGACCGAGCGAGCATACATCTCCTGATATTTTGCGTCATCGATCCAGGCGCGCTTCGCCCAATCCGCCGATACGTCGTAAATCTTGTCGGACATCGTCCCCTCCACTTAACTGCGCAACCCTACGCTCGGATCGCGGCAACCGTCTTGATTGTTGGCGCGATTATGCGTCGCGGGGCCGCGCGACGACAAGGCGGAAGCGGCTTGGACCTTGGTTGGCTCAGCCCTCGGGCTGGCCGGCGAGCCTTCCGCGCAATCACTTTCGCGTTTGGCCGAAGCGCGAAATCAACGATATCGAGTGAATGGCTCCTGTAAATGGTATTTTAACACCATTGTTCGATGATTCGGGACTCGCAATGGCCTCCATTACCCCCTAAATCGCCTGCCCGGGGCGAAAGGCCCTTACGGGGAACGAAGCCGGGGAAACGGCATTGCCGCGAGACGACACGGAGCAGGCGTCTAGGACCATGACGGATCAGCAGAATCTCGAGGCATCCCGGCCCGTTTCCGCCGATCCCGCCGTGGCTCTGGCGGAAGCGCTCGGCCAGTCGCCCACGGAGGCGCCCAAGGCGTCTGCGGCAAAGGCGTCTGCAGCAAAGGCGTCTGCGGCAAAGCCCGCAATAGCCGGCAAGACGTCGGTGGAGGAGCTTGCCGGGGAACACGGCCTCAAGCTCGGCGACCAGAACGAATTGACCATCCGCCGCATCAAGCGGGGCAAGAGCTATTCCTTCGTCCGCGCCAACGGCACGGCGATCCGCCACGCCGGCACCGTCCGGCGGCTACATGCGATGGCGGTACCGCCGGCCTATCAGCAAGTGCGTTACTCGCCGGACCCGAATTCGCATTTGCAGGCGGTCGGCCGCGACGCCGCCGGCCGGCTGCAATACCGCTATCACGCCGATTGGGAAAAGGTCCGCGAGCAGCGCAAGGCGCATCGGCTGGCCAAGCTGGTTGCCGCATTGCCAAAGATTCGCCGCAACGTCTCGATGCATCTGTCCGGCGACGAGCCCACGCGGGAATTCGCGCTGGCCGCCGTGATCGAGCTGATTGCGCGCACCGCGATCCGCCCCGGCAACGAATCCTATGCGCGCCTCAACGGCACCCGCGGCGCCACCACGCTGCACAAGTCCAACGTCACGCTGGAGGACGATTGCGTGGTGCTGACCTTCAAGGCCAAGGGCGGCAAGGCGGTGCGCAAGGAATGCGATGCGGCCAAGCTGGTGCGCGCGGTTCGCGTGCTGCGCACGGTGCCGGGCAAGCGCATGTTCCAGTATCGCGATGGATCCGGCACCGTGCGCGCGGTCTCCACCACCACGGTGAACGCGTTTTTGCGCGAGATCGCCGGCATCAAAATTTCGCTGAAGGATTTCCGCACCCTGATGGCATCCGCCGTGGTCTTGGAATCGCTGTCGCGGATTTCGCCGGCGGCGAGTGCCCGCGGCCGCAAGAAGCAGGTGCTCGACGCGGTGCGTGCGG
The DNA here is from genome assembly GCA_049674245.1 of Bradyrhizobium sp. Taxonomy (GTDB): domain Bacteria; phylum Pseudomonadota; class Alphaproteobacteria; order Rhizobiales; family Xanthobacteraceae; genus Bradyrhizobium. The sequence goes on from JBATYU010000959.1 coordinate 2,976, forward strand.
CGGCCGATGAATTGTCCAATACGCCGGCGATCTGCCGCAAGAGCTACGTCCACGACACCATCGTCACCGCGTTCGAGGACGGCATCCTCGAGCGCTTTGCCGCCACCATGAAGGGCTATCGCTCGCAATCGAAGCGCGAGCAGCTTCTGGCGCAGGTGGTGACGGCGGCAGCGGCGTAAAGACTCGTCATGCCCGGACTTGATCCGGGCATCCATCTGAAAAAATACTTTTCGCAATAGGATGGATTGCCGGGTCAAGCCCGGCAATGACAACCTTGGAGTCGGCATTTTCCGATTTCACATTTTCAAACAGCCTAACCGTCATTGCGAGCGAAGCGAAGCAATCCATCTTGCAGCGCAAAGAAAGAATGGATTGCTTCGCTTCGCTCGCAATGACGTCACTTGTCGAGACACGCATCCACCGAACTGGTCCGGCATTCCCTGCGCGATGGTTTTAACGGCTTATCTTCGCGCTCTCCCCGGTGAACGGGCTCTTTTGCCACCGTCGCCTGCAGGTCACGACCTGCAAGCTTGACTCCAGCGTCGCGGCGCCAGGACCACACGATTTCGCCGTCCGCTTCAGCGCCACTCGTCAACGGCACCTCTACGTCCACCGCATCCCCGCCCCACGTTTCGTGACGATCGCGATACGCCCCTCTCGAGAGGGCGGGATGGTGCGAACTAAAGCCACTGATTTGCCCGGACGGCACAAGCGCTGCCGCCTGCGACAAAGTAACCCGACGGGCACGGATAGTTAGGGGGAATTTTGCACTCCGCTATATAATGTATATATTCTCTCCAGCGGTTTGCGCGGGAGAATGAGGTTGCCAAAACTGTCCAAAAAGACCCTTGCTTCCTATCTGCAGGCGACGCCTAAGCAGATCGACGGCGAACTGCGCGCATATTCGCGGGCCGCGAGGGTGCTTTCTTCAAATCATTCGCGTCTCGTCGATAGTCATCCAAAGGAGTGGGTGGGCATCTACGATGGCGATGTTTGTGCAACCGGAAAATCGTTTACCGCGCTTATTTCCAAGTTGAAGAAGCAAGGCCTTGCTCCGAGCGACGCCGTCATTCGATATATCGATGTCAGTGGCCGAAAGCTGACCCTGTAGAATCCCATGTTGGAGGGCAGGTTCGGAAACACCTCCGGTGCGCCTTATCTTGAAGCCAGAGTTTCGATCCCGCGCCTGTCCTTGAAAGGATTGGTATCGTTCCTGGTTGATACAGGTGCGGACGGCACCGTGTGCATGCCCGCTGACAGCCGAAGGCTCGGCGTAAATTTTGCGACACTTAAAAATCCGGTCGTGAGTGAAGGTATTGGTGGCCCGGCAAAGGGATTTAACGAACAGGCAATTCTATCGTTTTCCGATCACCGTTATATCTATTCGTATCTTCTGCTGATCGAGATTTCGGCTCCGACGACGCACAACCATCGATTCCCTTCGTTGCTGGGACGCGATATCATCGACCAGTGGCGGTTCGTCATGGATCGTCCCAACAACCAAGTGTCGTTTACGCCGCGCAAATGGGACTTGCGGCAAACGATTTGAACTCGACTTGATCTTTGCCAATGGTAGATCCCGCGGGCGCGCTCATGGCTTGATGGTCAAACCCCGCCCATCTTGCAGACCATCTTCCACTCGTCGGCGGTGACCGGCTGCACCGACAGCCGCGAAATATTTCACCAGCGCCATGCTTGTCACCGCGCGAATCTGACGGTCACGGCTACTTTTGATTGCGCACACTAACGGACTATGTCACTTCTCACTGGTATTTCGATCATTGTGCTCAAATGGCAAAGTTTACTTCCGCGGATGTTCTTAGGGTTGCCGAACGCTTGAAGCGGGCGAAAGACCGCAATCATCCGGCGCATTTCTTGACCGGAGCTGGATGCTCAATTTCCGCTGGCATTCCGGGCGCGGCCGATCTGATCAAGAAAATTCATGAAGACTATCAGGCCGAATGCGCCGCGCTGAGCTACGATAAGCGGCAACTCTACGGCGCGTGCATGGCGCTTCTGTCCATCAACGAAAGACGCGATCTCATTCGTCCGTATCTGGCAGCGGCCAAGATCAATTGGGGCACGATCGCGCTAACCCAACTCGTGGCTGAAGGATATGTCGAGCGGGTCCTCACCGTAAACTTTGATCTGGTTCTCGAAAACGCCTGTGGGTTGGTTGGGCTGCAGCCAGCTGTTTACGATTTCGGCGCAGCGCCGGCGAGCGATCCCGCGATGATCGTGTCGCCCGCCATCATACCTCTGCACGGCCAGAGCTATGGTCTGGTGCTTCTCAACACCGACGAAGAAACCGAAAAACATCGGGAAAAGCTTCAACCGATATTAGTGGATACGCTACGCAGTGCGCCGTTGGTCGTGGTCGGCTACAGCGGCTCCGCTGACGGGATCAGCCAAAATCTGATGAACGAATTTGAGAGTCGTGAACCGCTTTATTGGGTAGGCTACGCGGATGAGCTTGCAGCTCATCTCCACGGCTTCCTCAAGAAAGATCATTTTCATTTCTTGGGCGGAGCTGATTTTGACCGCTTCATGATTGAGCTGGCCCAATCGCTTGACTGCTGGCCGCCGCACTTGTTTTCCGATCCATTAGGGCATCTCCTTAGGGGGCTCGGACCGGTTATCCCATACCCCACTAGCAGTCCTGGTGGTGAAATAGACCTCCTGGGCAATCTGAGACGAAAACTCCAATCTCTGCAGCAAAAGCAAACGGAAGACGAGACCAAACGGATCTCGCTCAAAGAACTCTATATGAAGGGTGATTACGAAGCAGCGACAAGGCTCTTTTCGTCTTGGACCGATCAGGCGTTGCTCTCGGCTGAAGATAGAGAAATTGCTTATTGGTCATTCGTGACTTGGGGCAGCCGGCTGTCCGAGCAGGGCAGACGCGCGAGCGGCGAGGAGGCGTCGCGGCTGTCTGCGTTGGCAGGCGAGAAATACGCGGCGGCGTTGGCGATCGAGCCTGATGGACACGAGGCGCTGTATAACTGGGGCAACCTGCTGCTTGAGCAGGCCAAGTGCGCGAGCGGCGAGGAGGCGTCCCGGCTATTTGCAGGCGGGCGAGAAATACGCGGCGGCATTGGCGATCAAGCCTGACACGCACGAGGCACTGGACAACTGGGGCAGCCTGCTGTTTGAGCAGACCAAGCGCGCGAGCGGCGAGGAGGCGTCCCGGCTGTTTGCGACGGCGGACGAGAAATACGCGGCGGCATTGGCGATCAAGCCGGACAAGCACGAGGCTCTGTACAACTGGGGCAACCTGCTGTCGAAGCAGGCCGAGCGCGCGAGCGGTGAGGAGGCATCGCAGCTATTTGCGGCGGCGGGCGAGAAATACGCGGCGGCATTGGCCATCAAGCCGGACCATCACGGGGCGCTGTACAACTG
>JBATYU010000960.1:0-2380 GCA_049674245.1 Bradyrhizobium sp.
ACACAAAGAAGCAAGATAACGCAAGGCCAGGTCAACAGCCTTTTTTGGCTCAGCAGTGGGATTGGGTTGGCAGTTGCGGTGGTTGTGGCTGCCTGCAGCCCGGTGATTGCAGCGATATATCGCGAACCCAGGCTAGAGCCTATCGCACTGTATACTGCGATCACCTTCGTGCTGTGGGGAGTATCAAATCAGCACCTAGCGCTGTTACTACGAACAATGCAATTTGGCAGAATTGCCAAAATACAGATTCTCGGCACTCTGGCAGGAATTGCCGTTGCCATCCTTATGGCATTTTGCGGTTACGGTTACTGGGCGCTGGTGCTGCGTCCGATTGCGAACTCGCTTTGCGTTGCTTTCGGAGCGTGGTTCGTATGCCGATGGAGGCCTGGATTTCCTGTCTTCGACAATGAAGTGAAGTCGATGGTCCGTTTTGGGCTGCACGTGGTGGGTTTTTCGGTCACGTATACTGTGGCCAAAGCAGTCGACCGGATTGCGCTGGGCTTGTTCTACCGGCCCGATCAGGTGGGCTATTATCAAAATGCAATAACATTGTATGAGAATTCCATCTTCTCGGCACTCGTTCAGATGCACACGGTCGGAAGCGCGGCCCTCAGCAAACTTCAATCTAATCCGGCTGCCCTTCGGCAAAAATACGAAGCGGCATTGTCTGCACTAGCGTTCTTCGTCATGCCCATGGCGGCGATCTTGTCGGTGACGGCCGAAGACCTGACGGTCATATTGTTGGGAGAAAAGTGGCGGGCGGCCGGTTCACTCCTGAGTATTATCGCCTTGCGCGGTATTTTCCAAGTCGTTGAAGGCTCACAGGGATGGCTGCATCTTTCCATCGGGAGAGCGGACCGCTGGCAAAACTGGGGGATCGTTTCGTTCGGTGTCCAGGTCGCGACGGTTCTCGGAGGTCTGCCCTTTGGCGCCACGGGGGTCGCCGTCGCGGGCGTCATCGCGAGCGTCCTCATTGCCGTACCCTCGATAACCTATGCGGGCCGCCCGATAGGTATTGGCGCCGCACTCGTAAGCCGGGCCGTGGGCCCGCAGCTGATCGGTGCAATCAGCACCGCGGCTGGAGGCTGGTGGCTGCAAACCACGACTCTCACCGATTATTCCAGCTTCGCGCGCATCCTCTTGTCGGGTGGTTTCTGTATCTGCATTTACCTTGTTATAGTTGTGGGCCTGTTCCGGCTTACCGAGCCGATCAAGGTTGCCGGCTCGGTCGTGCACGATCTAATGAGGAATCGATAATAGCGGGTTCGAAGTAGGTGCGCGCGCAACGGTACGTTCGCTCGGCCATTTTCGCCGCCCGCGGAAGCGGAAAATTGCTTGCGGAATATGGCTCGCATAGTAAAGCCGGGAGGGCATCTCTTTGTAACGGGTGTTGACCTTGATGTTCGAGCAAAGGTGGCGCGCGAGCTGGGCTGGCGACCGGTTCTCGAGCTAATCGAGGAAATTCACGAAGGCGATCCATCCGTGCGGCGAGACTGGCCCTGCGCGTGGTGGGGTCTGGAGCCTCTCAACAAAAAACGAGCCGATTGGCAGATGCGGTATGCATCTGCTTTCCGGCTTAACGAGGATGATTGACCGAGCATGGCCGAAGGCACGGGAGCATATTTCGAGGACCATAAGGAATCGAGGGACCTTGGGCGTCTGGCTTTGCGCGGCGGCATCGCGTCGTCGCGATGCAATAACGCTGCTCCCCAGATCGCCGCTGTGGTCTTGCTCAAATGTGTGGGGCTGGGTAGCCTCCAGGTGCGTCCGCTACACCGCTCCGTGCTGGGCGGCCCGGAGCCGGGTTCATGAGCCCACAGCGCCTCGCTATCCTCTACGTTTCCCAGATGCCAGCCAGCCCGCCGCGCTTTGGCGCCCAGGCGCGGATGCATGGGCTAATGACCCAGCTCGCACGACACCACGACCTGACGGCGGTGATGCTGGTTGACGATGAGTTCGACATCGAGGAGTGCCGCCGGGCCATGCTGGCCTACTGCCGCGACGTAGTGCTGGTTCCCAACCCCTATGGTTGCGACGGCCTTTCCAAGCGGCTGCTGCAACTCCGATCCCTGGCCTCCACGCGGAGCTTCGAGCGGCTGCGGGTCAGGGTGCCAGCGCTGCAGCAGGCCCTGGACCGGATCCTGTGCGCAAGGCCATTTGACATCGTTAATCTCGAGTTCTCGTTCCTTGGCCACTGCAATCTACGCCAAGCTCCGCCCGGGGACAGGCTGCCGGCCCTGGTTGTAGACGCTCACAACATCGACGCCGACTTGGCTAGGCAGTACGCGGGCGCTGGCGGCCTCGCCCGTCGTTTGTACGCGGGGGCCAACTGGCGAAAGCTGCGGCGGGAGGAGCTGGGGACCTACCGCGACGCTGACGG
>JBATYU010000961.1:0-2447 GCA_049674245.1 Bradyrhizobium sp.
TGCCTGGATCGCCTGCGGCTGCTCCACCATGGCAGCTGTTTCAGCGACCGGCGGCGCCTTCTCAGGCTCGACTAATTTTGCCGCGGCGACGGCAGCCTGTTCAAACTCCGGCTCCGTTAGGTCGAAGTCGTCGGCACCATCGGGCGCAGCCATTTCCATTGCCACCAGATCCAGCATCGCTTCGTCATGGGCGTCGGCTTCCGCCTCCTCTCCAGTGGCGGGCATTTCGTGCGGGAGAGGCGCCGCCGGAGCAACGGCCTCGGTCGCCGGGGCATCGGCCCCGCCGAATGCCTCGATCTGCGCCCTGATCAGCTCGAATGCGGCGCGCAAGGCTGTGCGGGGATCGGACGACGATATCTGCCCGCAGCCTGCCTCGATGGCGCCGACCTGGGAATCGAGCAGGTCGCAGATCCTGCTGTCCGCGCCGATCTCCCGCCACCGCCAGGAGATTTCCCTGACGATGCGGGCGCCTTTGAGGATCGGCGCCAGATTTTGCTCAAGCGCCAGGCCGTCCAATGTCGCCGACACCGTCGCGTCGGCCTGATCGACCGCGCTCCGCAACGCCGCCAGCGCCTCCTCAAAATGGTTATCCGGGACCGATTGCTGCCGCTGTGCCGCCAGCGCGTCCTCGATCCGCGCGACCGCATCGAGCACCATGCTGGTATCGGCGTTGCGGTTGCGCTTGGCATATTCGCCCAGGAACCAGCGCCCCCGCGACGTCTCCATGAAGGCCTCGCGGATCGCATCATAATCCGCCTCGCTCGGCTGCGCCGCGCGAGCGGAAATCGGCGATAGGGCGAAAGCTTCATCGGCCATGGCAAACTCTTCCGCGCAAATCACTGCGCGTTGCGATAACGATCATCACGATATCAAAGCGAATCGCAATTGAATTGATGCCACCCGAATCACAAATCCCCATCGCTTCTCATGAGACGTCCCGGCGATTCGCGACGCGGCTGGCGCTGTTTTACGGCGCCATCTTCGGATTGCTCGGGGCCTATCTGCCGTTCTTTCCGGTCTGGCTGAAGGCGGTCGGGATCGAAGCATCCTGGATCGGGATTATCACGGCGGTCCCTGCCGTCACGCGCTTTACGGTCCTGCCCTTCGTAACGGCTCTGGCCGAGCGGCGGCCGTTGTTGCGCAACGCTATCATCATTACCGCCTTTGCGACCGCGCTGGGATTGGCTGTCGTCGGCACACAACATCAGGCGCTGCTGGTGTTCCTGGCGTTTGCGGCGACCTGCTGCCTGTGGACGCCAACCGGGCCCTTGACGGATGCCTATGCCTTGCGGGGTGTGGCGCATTACGGCCTGAACTACGGGCCGTTGCGGCTCTGGGGCTCGGCCGCCTTCGTCGTGGGAGCATTGGGGTGCGGGCTGCTGGTCGATGTGATCGCGCCACGACACCTGATTTGGGTCATCGCCGCGATGGCCGGGCTCGGCGCCTTTGCCAGTCTCGGTCTGCCGCCGCTTGACGGTCTCAAAAAGCCCGACCTGACGCAGCGCGACGCCGGCTCGTTGTTCCGCGACCCCGGCTTTCTCGCCATCATCATGGCCTCGGCACTGATCCAGGGCAGCCATGCCGCCTACTACATTTTCGCTTCCATTGTCTGGAAGCAATCGGGCTTCGGCGGGCTCACCATTGCCGGGCTCTGGTCGCTGGGTGTGCTTGCCGAGATCGTGTTGTTTGCGCTTTCGCCGCGGTTCACACTGCCCTACGCCGTGCTGGTCGTGATCGCCGCATCAAGCGCCGTGGCGCGCTGGATGATCACGGCGCAGGACCCGCCGATCGCGATCCTCGCGATCGTTCAACTCGCCCATGGTTTGACCTTCGGCCTTACCCAGGTCGGCACCATGGGACTTATGGTCCATCATGTGCCCGGCCAGGTGATGGCCCGTGGGCAAGGCTATTTTGCCGCCTGCAGCGGTATTGTCGCCAGCACCACGTCGATCCTGTCCGGCATGGTCTATGCCCGCTACGGGCAGGGCGTCTATTACGTGATGGCCGCGATGGCATTGTCGGGCGGCGTCGTGATGTGGTTGTCGCGGCACCGGCTGGATCATCCCCACAGCGCGGCGTCGGGCGGATAGATGAGGCTGCCGTCGTAGCGTAACCCGCCGTCGCGATCGCGCGCCAGCAGCAGCGGACCGTCGAGATCGACGTAGCGGGCCTGCCTCGTCAGCAGCATCGCGGGCGCCATTGCGAGCGAGGTCGCGACCATGCAGCCGACCATGATTTGAAACCCGAGCGCCTCTGCCGCGTCCGCCATCGCGAGTGCTTCGGTCAGCCCGCCGGTCTTGTCGAGCTTGATGTTGACGGCATCGTAACGCTGGCGCAGCGCCTCGAGCGAGGTGCGGTCATGCACGCTCTCGTCGGCGCAAACCGCAAGCGGCCGGCGGATGCGCGCCAGCAGCTCGTCCTCGCCCGCGGGCAGCGGTTGCTCGACC
>JBATYU010000962.1:0-2434 GCA_049674245.1 Bradyrhizobium sp.
TGAGATCGTCGCCGAGATTGAGCACCTCGGTGCGGATCTGGTCGGCGGCATCGCGCATCCGCGCGTCTTTGAGAATCTGCTGCATCACCTGGATCGCCAGCATCAACAGCGACGGCGACACCAGCACCACGCGGGCGCGATAGGCCTTCTGGATCACGTCATCAAAACCGTCATGGATTTCGGCATAGACCGATTCGGACGGCACGAACATCAGCGCGGTATCCTGGGTCTCGCCGGCAATCAGGTATTTCTCGGCGATGTCGCCGATATGTCTCAGCACGTCGTTGCGCAGGCGCTGGCTGGCGAATTTCCGCTCCTCGTCGCTGCGCGCGTCGTGCAGCGCGGTCATCGCCTCCAGCGGGAATTTCGCATCGATGCAGAGCGGACGCTGGTCGGGCAGGAACACCACGCAATCCGGCCGCTTGCCGGACGACAGCGTGAACTGGAATTCGTAAGCCCCCTTCGGCATGCCGTCCTGGACGATTGCTTCCATCCGCGCCTGGCCGAACGCGCCGCGCGACTGCTTGTTGGCGAGCACGTCGCGCAGCGTCGTCACCTGGGAGGTAAGGTCGGTGAGGTTCTTGTGCGCATTGTCGATGATGCCGAGCCGCTCATGCAGCACGCGAAGGGAATCCATGGTGTTGCGCGTGGTCTGTTCCATCGACTGGCCGACGCGATGGGTGACCGAATCGAGCCGTTCGTTGACGGCGCGCGCCATCTCGGCCTGGCGGCCAGCCAAGGCCTGCCCCATGGCGTCGACGCGGACGGTTGATTCGCTTTGCGCGCGCAACATTTCGCTTAGCCGTTGTTCGAGCTCGTCGGCGCGGACGGCTTGCGCCATCGCAAGCTCGGCGCCGCGCCGCCCCGATCGCGCGATCACGATGGCGATGACGAGCAGCAGCACAAGGGTGAGCACGCCGAAGCCGATCAGCGCGTCATTGATGCGGACCGGCCAATCGCCGATCACGAAAAGAATCTGGTTCATGCCATCCTCTGTAGCCGATTCGCGCGCTTGCACGAACGAAGAGGGAACATTTATGGTGAATGCCGGGCAAAAATTTATGGTTAACGCCGTCCTAAAATTCATGGTTAGCGCGCGGTTAATGCGTTCCGGGCCGCATTGACCCCGTCGAATCAGCAGCTTAAATCGCCCGCCAAAGCACTTAGAGAAGTGGCACTTAGAGAAGTCATGGCCATCAGAGAAATCATCATCCTCCCCGACAAAAAGTTGCGGCTGGTGTCAAAACCGGTCGAAAAGGTGACGCCGGAGGTCCGCAAGCTCGCCGACGACATGTTCGAGACCATGTATGCCGCGCCCGGCATCGGGTTAGCCGCGATCCAGGTCGCGCAGCCGTTGCGGCTGATCACCATGGATCTCGCCAAGCGCGACGAAAACGGCGAGACCACGCCGCGGCCGCGCGTCTTCATCAATCCGGAAATTCTGTCGTCGTCGGAAGAGACGTCGGTCTACGAGGAAGGCTGCCTGTCGATCCCCGAATATTACGAGGAGATCGAACGGCCGGCGAAGGTGCGGGTGCGCTTCACCGATCTCGATGGCAAGGTGCACGAAGAGGACGCCGAGGGGCTGTTCGCGACCTGCATCCAGCACGAGATCGATCATCTCAACGGCATCCTGTTCGTCGATCATTTATCGAAGCTGAAGCGCGACCGCGTGCTGAAGAAGTTTGCCAAAGCCGCCAAGCGCGCGGCGGAGTAGAGTCGGGAGCCCCAATCTCACCTCGTCATGGCCGGGCTCGTCCCGGCCATCCACGTCTTGGCGTCGGCAAGAAAGACGTGGATGCCCGCGACAAGCGCGGGCACGACGGATAAAAAAGCAACCGACTATCGAAAGGCACGAACTCTTACATGCCGCTTCGTCTGATCTTCATGGGCACGCCGGATTTTTCCGTGCCGACGCTGCGGGAGCTTGTGGCCCATGGCCCTGAGGTCGCCGCCGTCTACACGCGCGCGCCAAAGCCCGGCGGGCGCGGCATGAAGCTGCAACCGACGGCGGTAGAGCAGGAGGCGCGGCGGCTCGGCATTGTTGTCTTCACGCCGAAGACGCTGAAGACCGACGAAGCGCTGCAAGCGTTTCGCGCGCATAATGCCGACGCTGCCATCGTCGTCGCTTATGGCATGATCCTGCCGCAGGCCATCCTCGATGTACCGAAATTCGGCTGCTTCAATCTACACGCCTCGCTGTTGCCGCGCTGGCGAGGTGCCGCGCCGATCGAGCGCGCCATCATGGCAGGCGATGCCGAGAGCGGCGTCATGGTGATGAAAATGGATGCCGGCCTCGACACAGGTGATGTTGCCATGGCCGAGCGTGTTGCCATCACCGACAGGATGACGGCAGGCGATCTGCACGACGCGTTGGCGCCGCTTGGCGCCGGCCTGATGGCGCGCGCGATGGGTGCGCTGGAAAAGGGCGCGC
>JBATYU010000963.1:0-6285 GCA_049674245.1 Bradyrhizobium sp.
GGCACCGTCGGCGCGGCCGTCGGTGCGGGCCTCGAAATCCCGAACGCTGTGGTCACCTCGGTCCAGCGCGAGAATGCGCCGTCCGTCGTAGTCCGCGAGCGCGTCGTGGTCGGCGAGCCGCTATCGCCGGAGGTCCGGTTGCGGCCGGTCCCGCGCTATAGCGAATACCGTTATGCGGTGGTCAACGATCGCCGGGTGATCGTCGAGCCGCGCACTCGCAGGGTCGTCAAGATCATCGATTGATCGGGTGAGGGCGTGTCCATTGATCCTCGCGGGATGTTTATTCCGCGAGGATTTTCTTGTCAGGCCGCGTTGGCGTTGGACCGGCGCGAGCGCTGCAGTGCCCAATCAAGGCCGGCGGTGGCGGCGAAACCAACGCAGGCGGCCAACGCATCGACCGCAAAATCTTCGAGCCTCGCATGTCTTCCCGGCGCCCAAATCTGCAGGATTTCAAGCACGCCGATCATGAAGACTGCAATCACCGAGGTGAGCAGTCGGTTTCGCGTATAGGCCAAACCGAACAACAGCCCGACGACGACGAACGCGAGCGCATGCTCTCCGTTCTGACCGAAGTCGGAATGCGGACGGAAGCGCGGCGGCCCCAGCGTTGCGAAGGTGACGGTGGCGGCTACCAGCCAGGCGAATAGTCTGAGGATGGTTGTCATCAGAGCGGGATACCACGATTCGAACGCTGGAAATCCCCTCACGATAACTTGCGACGGCCGTGTGGTTAATTTGATCGGCTCGAGGTCACAGCAGTTGCCGGACGCCTAGGCCCAGCATGAAACGCTCGCGGATTTGCACGGGATCACGCCGGGTGGTTCCGACCCCCGGCTTGTCGTCGATGCGCACCCCAATCAGCGTCGGGCCGGAGGCCGACATCGACTGATCGATCAGTCGCTCAAAGTCTTCTTCATCGGTCGCCCAGGCACTATTGGAGAGGCCGCAGCCGAGGGCGATCGCGACCAGATCGGAAACGGCGGCAGCAGGCGTCGGCTGCGCGCCGGTGATCTGGTAGACGCCGTTGTCCATCACGACCATGGTGAGATTTTTCGGCTTTAGCGCGGCAATGGTCGAGAGCGAACCCAGCTGCATCAACAGCGAGCCGTCGCCCTCGAGCGCGAAGACGCGCCGCTGCGGCTGCGCCAGCGCGACGCCAAGCGCGATCGGGAACGCCAGCCCCATGCTGCCCAGCATATAGAAGTTCTGCGGGCGATGACCGGCGGCCCACAGATCGAAATTGGTGTTGCCGATGCCGCCGATCACGGCTTCCTCGTTCTTGAGCCTTCCGATCAGCCGCGAGGTGAGATCGAACCGGTTCATCACTTTGGTGTTGCGGACGGGTGTACTGGTTGCGGTCGCCATCTGTGGCTCACTTGTCAAAAACTTTGCCGCCGGTCAGAAGCGGCGACAGGATCAGCGCGACCGGCGCTTGCGTGGTGATGGCCTGCTTGATCGATCGGTCGACGATGAATTCGAATTCATCGAGCCGGGTTGCGGTGTGATGCTCCATGGCGAGCGAATCCAGCACCGGTCGCATGGTGCGGCAGACCAGCGATTGTCCGTAGTTGAATTCGCCGAGCGTGCCGCGCTCCGACACGAACAGGATCAGCGGGATCTGATAGGGCATGGCAAGCGAGGCCAACACGTTGGCGAGCGTCGCGAAACCCGACGTCTGCATCAGCACCGCGCCGCGCATGCCGCCCATCCAGGCGCCGGAGACGATGCCGACCGCCTCTTCCTCGCGCGCGGCTGGAAAGGTCGTGAAGTAGGGATCGGCGTGCAAATTCTTGATCAGCGTGGTCAACACGCGATCGGGCACGTAAGGCACTAGCCGGATCTCGTTGCGCTTGAGCGTTTGCAGCACGATTCCGTGCCAACTCTGCTCATGCGAAGCCTCGGGCGAAGTCTGCTTCGCAGTCGTCATCTCCTTCTCCCTTCTGTGGCGGACGATCTTGGTTTTGGTTGGCGCCGAACTTGACGCGACCAGCGGGATTGTCAACATGCCCCAGCCTTTACCGTGATCTGCGCGGCGCGACGGTGCTCGCGGTGGTCTTCGTGTGCGATACAACAGGTAACCGATATTGGGAGGATCCATGGGCGGGTGGTTTTGGGCCGTTGCCATCGTCGCGACGATGCTCGCCGCCGACGGTGCCGCGTCCGCCCAATCATTTCCCTCGAGGCCCGTGCACATTTTTGTGCCATACGCAGCCGGCGGTGGGGTGGATATCCTCGCCCGCACGCTCGGCGATGTGGTGTCGCGGCAATGGGGCCAGACCGTCGTGGTCGAGAATCGCCCCGGCGCCGGCGGGGTGGTTGCTTCGCAAGCGCTGGTGTCGTCGCCGCCGGATGGCTACACGCTGATTGTCGTCGCCAGCGGGCACGCCACCAATGCGTTCCTGTATCCCAAGATTCCCTACGACACGTTCAAGGATTTCACGCCGATCTCGCTGCTCGCTTCGTCGCCGAACATCTTGCTTGTTCGAGCGGATTCTCCGTTCAAGTCGCTGTCCGATGTCATCACGCAGGCAAGAGCGAAGCCGGGCAGCCTGTCGTTCGCGCATGCGGGGACGGGGACATCGACCCATCTTGCGGGCGAACTCTTAAAGAGCCTCGCCAAGCTCGACCTCGAGGCCATTCCCTACAAGGGCGGCGCGCCCGCAATCAACGACCTCCTCGGCGGGCAAATTCCGATGTCGTTCAACAATGGGCCGGAATCAGTCGGTCAGCTGCAGGCCGGCACCGTCCGCGCGCTCGCGGTCACGACCGCCTCGCGCGCGCCGTTCCTGCCCGATGTGCCGAGCATGGGCGAAAGCGTCCCGGGTTATGACACCGAAGTGTGGTGGGGGCTGCTCGGGCCTGCCGGCATGCCGCCGGATCTGGTCGCAAAGCTTTCGCATGATTTCGTCGCGGCGCTGAACACCGAGTCCGTCAAGGAGCGGCTCAACAAGCTCGGCGCGCTGCCGATCGGCAGCTCGCCGCAAGCATTCGACGCCAAGATCCACGCGGACTGTCAGAAATGGGGGCCGATCATTCAGGCCGCCGGCATCAAGGCCGAATGATGCTGGCGCCGCCCTGCCTGCCGCACGCGAAGTCACGCGCCCGAAGGTGCCGCCGCCGCCCTGCTGCGATACGGTTTTCCGTAACGAAAGGTCTTGAATGTCCATCAACAACAAGCGCGTGTTCTATGTCAAATATCTCGCGCACCCGATCTATGAAACGATCCTCAAATCGCGGCCCGATGTACGGCTCGACCGGCTCGACAACGAAAGCCCCGATGCGGTTTCAGCACCGATCCTCGCCGCCGCCCATGCCTATCAGATTGGCGCCGCGCGCGACGAGCTGGCGCGGCACTTTCATGTCGATGCGGACCTCTTGCGCCGGGCGCCCAACCTCCTGATCGTATCGAGCAACGGCGCGGGCTATGACCCCGTCGACGTCGAGGCCTGTACGGAGGCGGGCGTGCTGGTCGTCAATCAATCCGGCGGCAACGCCAACTCCGTCGCCGAGCATGCGCTCGGGATGCTCTTGACGCTATCGAAGCGCATTATCGAGGCCGACCGCGCGCTGCGGCGCGACCGCAACGTCAATCGCAACGCGCTGGTCGGCAACGAGGCGCAGGGCAAGACGATCGGCATTGTCGGGCTCGGCAATGTCGGCCGCCGCATCGCCGAGCTCTGTCGGGGCCTGCTGCGCTTGAATGTGCTGGCCTACGATCCCTATCTGTCGGCCTCGGAGATGGCCTCGCGTGGCGGCGAAAAGGTCGAGCTCGACGATCTGTTGCGCCGCTCCGACTTTGTCTCGATCTCTTGTCCCCTGACCAAGGATAGTCGCGGCATGATCGGGATGCGAGAATTCAAGCTGATGCAGCCGCATGCGTTTTTCATCACCACGGCGCGGGGCTTTATCCACGACGAGGCCGCGCTGCTCGAGGCGCTGCGCGAAAAGCGCATCGCCGGCGCAGGCCTCGATGTCTGGTCCAAGGAACCGCCGCCGCCCGAGCATCCGCTGCTGCAATTCGATAACGTGCTGGCAAGCCCCCACACCGCGGGTGTCACCAAGGAGGCGCGGGAAAACATGGGCCGGATCGCCGCCGAACAAATACTCGATGCCTTCGACGGCAAGCGGCCGCCGCGTATCATCAACCCCGAGGTCTGGCCGGACTACGCCAAACGGTTCGAGCGGGCGTTCGGAATAAGGCCAGCATAGTGGCGCAAATTCCGCCATTGGCGATCGGCTCTTGCCGCTCGCTCTTTGCCGTAGTTTTCCGGTGCGCGAAGTTAACATTCGGGTAGGAACGCACAGCGTATCGCTGGGTTAAGGAGGAGTCCCATGCCCGTGGCTTCTGAATACAATATGACATTCGGCGATCGTCAGCAGGACAGCTATTGGGCGGTCGTATCGGATCTGGTTTCGCTGATAGAACGTACCCGTACGCATGGACAATGCGCCGATCAGCAGATGGAAAAGACAGAAGGAGGCGCCCCCGGCGACAGGACGTCTCGCAAACGCGCCACGGACGTCGCCTGGAGCGATTGCCATCAGAGCCTTCGAGAGGCGTTACTCATTCTACTCGAGGCGCGGCCTGCAGTGTATGGCGGACGCGATCGGGTGGCTACGGATGAAGAAGTATCGTCTGCGGTAACCGCCGCGGCGTGAACGGCGACGATCGTCCTCGCGGGCGGACTGGGCCGACCACCCCCGTCTGCGATTGCCGTCGCAATGGTCAGCGTGATGCCGATAGCGTCGATTCCGTGGAGAAGATTTCGACCGCGGCCAGCCCATTCGCGGCAACAAAACCACTGTCTTTGACCGGTCCGGCGAAGCGCGCATTGCTTTTTTCGAAGGCGCCTCGACACGGCCACCGGCTGGCACCATTTTCCCTGGTGCGCCATAGGGTTGCGGAGGGTTGTTCGCACCGGCGCAGAAGGAAACTGGACCATGCGACGGATCAATTCATTGCTGCGGATCGCACCGTCCCTGATCCGGCGCCGCCTCGCGGAGATCGTGGCCATCGCTGCCGCCAGCCTGCCTGCGGCCGGCGCGTGATCGGATAAGCCCGGAAGCTAGTCGAGAACGGTCATCGGTCTTCCAGGGTTCACCCTGGAGCGCCAGCGGTCGGCCGTCGCCAGCGCGCGCGCCACAACGGCAACGCCGATAGCTTAATCTTTGCAGCGAATTAGCGCGGGTGTGAGTTTTCGTAAAGCACCCATCTTCACGGCCACCGCAGCATTCATTTCGGCTTCGGGGTCAAAAGCCGACCTTGAGGCAACGTCCGGTTCTGGCGCAAAGTGGAAATTGAGCTCTGTTCAAAAGGCAGTTCGGCTTTCGTTTGCTGGAGCGAGCTCAAGCTTGCGCAAGATGGTTTGGAACGAGAGTTTGATTTCTTCAGCGATGGCGGATTGGGTCGACAGCATCTGCGCAGCGCCTTCCGACGCGCACGCAAAGCGCGCCCTGCAAAGGCAGGCTGACCTGACAAAGCCGGCGGGCGCGCTTGGCGATCTGGAGCGGTTGGCGATCGATCTCGCAGGCCTGCAACGAACCGACCGTCCGATGGCCTTGCGGGCGCCAATCATCATCTTTGCGGGCGACCATGGTGTCGTGGCCAAGGGCGTCTCGGCCTACCCCTCCGATGTCACTGTTCAGATGCTGCACAATTTTGCACGCGGCGGGGCGGCGATATCGGTGCTCGCGCGCGAGCTCGGTGTGCCGCTGGTGGTGGTGGACGCGGGTACGCTGTCGCAACATCAGATCCGGGGTGTGGTGACCGACAAGCCGCGATGCGGCACGCGCGATTTCAGCGAGGAAGCCGCACTGGCGTCGTCCGAGGTTATGCAGGCCGTCGAATGCGGGCGAAGAGCCCTGCGTCGGGCGACCGCTGAAGGAGCCGATCTGGTCATTTTGGGAGAAATGGGGATCGGAAATACAACCTCTGCTGCGGCGATGGCCTGCGCTCTGACCGGTCAACGGCCCGAGCTCGTCGTTGGCGACGGAACCGGCGTTGATGAAGCGGGGCGCGAGCGCAAGGTGAACGTGATCAAGCATGCCCTGGGGCTTCACGACCTTGCAAGACCCGGTGTTAAAGTCGATGACGTGCTTGCGGCCGTCGGTGGCCTAGAGATCGCTGCGTTGACGGGCGCCATCATCGCATCAGCGCAGAACGGCGTTCCGGTGCTGATCGACGGCTTTATCGTATCGGTTGCGGCGCTGGCAGCCGCCCGCATCAATCCGTCGTGTCGACCGTGGATGATATTCTCGCACCGATCCGCCGAGCGCGGCCATGCG
>JBATYU010000964.1:0-11204 GCA_049674245.1 Bradyrhizobium sp.
CCGGAGCCGTGCTCGGTGAACTCGATCGGACGACGACGCATTCGACCACGACGGGCGTATCGCTGCAGGCCACCAATACCGATCAATTGTTCGGGCACAATAATCGTTTTGCGGCCGGCGCCAGTTACGATTCGAGCGTGACACATTTCTCGGCCAGCGCCGAACTCGGTACCATCGGTCCGCAATTCGTCGTCACCGGCTCAGGAATATTTCTCGGCCAATCCGGCAATCCGGTTTCGATCGGCCCGGTCGCGCTTCGCACCACCAATCAGTATAGCGGGCTCTATGCGCTCGACACGTTCGACGTCACAAGCGCGTTCGCAATCACCGGCGGCGGTCGCTTCAATCTCGCCAATATCACTCTGCAAGACCAGATCGGCAGTGCGCTGAACGGCAATGACTCGTTTAGCCGTTTCAACCCGATCATCGGCGGCACCTACAAGATCAATTCCGGGTTGACAGCCTATGCCGGCTATTCTGAAGCAAATCGCGCGCCGACCCCATTGGAGCTCGGTTGCGCCGATCCCGCGCATCCCTGCATTATCGCGGCATTCCTGGTCTCCGATCCGCCGCTGAAACAGGTGGTATCTCGTACCATCGAAACCGGCCTGCGTGGCACCAGAGAGATGAATATCGGCACGCTCGGATGGAAGCTCGGCGTCTACCGCGCCGACAACACCGACGACATTCTCGCCATTCCAAGTCCTGTGTTGCAGGGATTCGGCTATTTCCAGAACGTCGGTTCGACCCGCCGCCAGGGCATCGAGGCCGAGTTCAATCTGAAGTCGGCGACGCTACAACTCTACGCCAGCTATGCGCTGGTCGATGCGCGTTTCCTTGACGCGCTGCAGGTCGGCTCCAACAGTCCGTTTGCGGACACCAACGGCAATGTCCAGATTGTGCCGGGCAATCGAATTCCCGCCATCCCTCGAAACCGGATCAAGGCCGGCATCGATTATGCCATCACCGAGGCGTTCAAGGTCGGAGGCGATGTGCTCTATGTCAGCGATCAATATTTCGTCGGCGACGAATCCAATCAGGCACCGAGGCTGCCGTCCTATGCCGTCTTCAACCTGCATGCGTCCTATCAGATCGACAAGACGATCCAGCTTTACGCGCGCGCCGACAACATCTTCGACAATCGCTATGCG
Organism: Bradyrhizobium sp.; assembly: GCA_049674245.1. GTDB lineage: Bacteria > Pseudomonadota > Alphaproteobacteria > Rhizobiales > Xanthobacteraceae > Bradyrhizobium. The sequence continues at coordinate 1,152 of JBATYU010000964.1, forward strand.
ACGTACGGGACCTTCTTCGATACCGCCGCTGTTCCCAATTTCGCCAATGGCGGCGCGCCTTTTACGGATCCGCGTTCACTCAGTCCGGCACGGCCGCGCGCCTTTTATGCAGGCGTGAGGGCCACCTTCTGAGTTCAACCCGCCGCACCGTTGCGGCGAGCCAGAAAGCCGCGGGCCGGATCGTAAGCCAAAATCGCGCCGAACAGGAATGCGGCGGTGCAGCCGAGAACGACGCTGAGCGAGATCCAGTTCACCTGTCCATAGAGCGCAAAGCGAATGAGCTCGGTTGCATGTGTGAAGGGGTTGAGTTCGCACACATAGTAGAGCAGGGGGCTCGACTCCTTGACCCGCCATAACGGGTAGAGCGCCGAAGACGCAAAGAACATCGGAAAGATGACGAAGTTCATCACGCCGGCGAAATTCTCAAGCTGCTTGATCAAGGACGAGATCAGCATTCCCAATGCCCCCAGCATGAATCCGCTGAGCAGCAGCGCCGGCAACAACGCCAGATAGCCGATCGCGGGCGCCTCGATATCCCAGAACCAGGCGATCAGCAGGAAAACATAGGCTTGCAGCACGGACACCAGCGTGCCTGCAAGGAGTTTCGATGTCAGCAGCCACCAGCGCGGGAAGGGGCTTACGAGCAGCGTGCGCATTCCCCCGGTTTCCCGGTCATAGACCATCGTCAGCGAAGATTGCATGCCGTTGAAAAGCTGTATCATCGCGACCAACCCGGGCGCGATATAGACCTCGTAAAGCACATAGGTCTCGTATGGCGGGATGATCGAGACGCCGAGTACCTGCCGAAATCCAGCGGCAAAAATGAAAAGCCATACCAGCGGGCGCACCAGCGCCGAGACGAAGCGTTCGCGCTGATGGATGAAGCGCAACGCTTCACGCCAGACGATGCCCTTGAGGCAGATAAAATACTGCGCGAGCGAAAAGCCTTCCCGCCCAGTGGTTTCGCCGATGGTTGTCATCCGGCCGCGTCCAGTTCGCTCTGGTCGGCGAGCCCCGTCAGCCGGTTGAACGCGTCGCGCAGATCGGCGCTTGCGGATTTGCCGATGACGTCGCCGACTGTGCCATGCGCAAGCACGCTGCCCTTGTGAAGGACCACGACGTCGTCGCCCGCGCCGGCTTCGTCGATGAGATGGGTCGCCCAGAGCACGCCGATGCCTTCCACCTCCGACAGCCGGCGAACGTGATTGAGAATGTCCGCGCGCGCCTTGATGTCGAGACCGACGGTGGGCTCGTCCAGCAGAAGCAGGCGGGGCTGGTGCAGCAGCGCGCGGGCGATCTCGATCCGCCGCATCTGCCCGATCGAGAGATTGCCGACGCGATCCGTGCTGCGATCGGCCATCGCCACACGGTCCAGAACCTGCGCGATGAGTTCGCCCGCCCGCTTGCTGGCGATGCCGTGCAGCGCGGCGTGATACGACAGGTTCTGCCGCACCGAAATGTCGATATCGAGCGCGCGGGACTGGAAGACCACGCCGAGCTTGCTCAAGGCCGCGCCAGGCTGCTTCGCAACGTCGTGGCCGAAAATGCGGATTTGCCCCGATCTGATCGCATAGAGACGCGTGATTAGCGAAAACAGCGTCGATTTCCCGGCCCCGTTCAATCCCAACAGCACGGTAAACGACGACTGCCGGACGGCCAGACTGACATCTTTCAATGCGACCCGTGTGCCATACCGGTGGCTGACGCAATCGATCTCAAGCGCCGAAGTTTGAGCAAGTTCGGATGGCGTCATGACCGTTCCAGAAAGAAGACGCGCGGACTCTCATGCTCGATATTGGCCGTTTAACCTACCGCCTTTCGTGCGGCAAGGTTCCTGACAATGCGTGTCACACGTTACGCTACGACGAAAAGCTAGCTTCATGGCAACATGCGCCTGGCGGGCCTGAGCTTGACCTCGATTGTTGATCCTGACAAAGTTCTCCAGCTAACGCTGCGTTCGCCAGCAACAAATAACCAAATCATGGATGGGCCAGTGGCAAATCTCCGAGTTTATGTTTTCGCTGCCGTGGCGTTGTTGGGTTCGGCCGGGGCTGCAAGCGCTCAGGATGCGAGTCTCGGTGAGAAGGTGTTTCTCAAGTGCAAGGCCTGCCACCAGATCGGGGAGGGCGCCAAGGACGCGGTCGGACCGGTACTAAACGGCGTCGTCGGGCGCAAGGCCGGGACCTATCCGGACTATTCCTACAGCGATGCGAACAAGAATTCAGGCCTCACCTGGGATGAGGCGACGCTGACTGAATATCTCAAGAATCCGCGCGCGAAAGTTCCCGGCACCAAGATGATCTTCCCGGGTTTGCCGAAGGATGAGGACATCAGCAATGTCATCGCCTATCTCAAGCAGTTTGGGCCCGACGGCAAGAAGTCCTGAAGCACGCCGCTTTGGCGCGGTCGGCGCGGTTCAGGGCTTCGCTGCCCGCGCTCGACGGGGCAACGAAGGGCGTTGACGATGGCCCGCCTGCGCACCGTGTTTCCGCCGAATGCTGTTTTGGCGATCGCGCTTGTCGTTGCGGCCCACAATGCAAGAGCCGAGGATTTGAACGACTACCCGACGTCGGCGCGCGCAGACTATGTCTTCGGCTGCATGAAGGCTAACGGTGAAACTCAGGAAATCTTACAAAAATGTTCCTGCTCGATAGACGTGATCGCATCGATCATTCCTTACGATGGTTACGTGACGGCCGAGACAATTCTCTCGATGTCCCAGGTCACGGGGCCGGTCGGTTCTGAATTTCGGTCGACCGAACAAGCAAAGCTTGCGTTGCAGGAATTCCGGCGGGCGCAAGCGGAAGCCGAAATACGCTGTTTCTGACGGGACCTCTTCGGGCCGGTGTCACCATAGCTTCGACGCCGCTATAGCACCGATTTCTCGATCGCCCATTCATCCTTGAAAACATGCTTGCTCGTGTCGAGCGCTTCAGCATGAAAATTGGCGGCGCCGTTGGACTTGTAGTTGAAGCGTATATTCGGATCCTCCGAGATTGCGATCCCGCCAACCATCGTCATGACGAGATCGTCGCCCTGCCAGATCTTTAGGTTCTCGATAAAGAACGGCGGGATGTAGAGCCGCGTCACCTGATCCATCTGCAGCCCGGAGTTCTGCGGGTGGCGCATCAAGAACTGGGCTTCGGGCTGTCCGCCGGAGTCGACCCGGAAGGTGCGGAACTTCATCTGCCCGAGGAGCGACTTGGTCGCGTCGGCATTGGAGGCCGCCGGCGCAGAGCACCCGCCCGACGCCTTCACGAAAGCCTTGACGCCATAGAGCTTGCCGTCGCTGAGCTCGGCAACAAGGCGAACGTAGGAATAGTTGTTGACCCGGACCCGGGTGGAAATCGATGTTACGCCCGAGTGGGGCCCCATCGTGAATGTTCCGGCAACCGGCGCGGGATTCTCGTCGATAACCAGGGTCAGCGCTTGCAGCGTGCGCTTGTCGTCGTCGGCGAAATTGACGCGCATGCCGATCGGCACCAGGGCGGAGTCCTCCGCCCGCCGCGGCGCGTCGAGCATCACGAGGCCCGCGCCATCAAGAATGGGGCGGTCCTTGAAAATATCGCCCTTGATGCTGTTCCAGGTTTCTTCGGAAGGCTGATCCGCGCCGGCAGCCGCGTTCTGCGCAAATGCGGTCGGGGCGACCGCAAAATGCAACGCCGCAATTAGGACGGGGACGATCAGGACGGGGACGGTCACTCTGGAATAAATCGACATGGTCGAATTCCTTTCCACGCCCAAACAGCCGCAAAAAACTATATGAAGAACGCGCAAGCGGCAAGTCGCGCTGCAGCGCGGTCCGGTCACTCCCATTCAAGTTCGCTAAATGTCGTGATGACGTTGCGCGAACAATATTCGTCGAATAATTTCCACCGCGCTTGCTCGCTTCTGCCAGCCTCCTTTGCCGCCTTGGTGAGGGGTATTCCGCGGGCAATCAGGCCGCGCACCTCGCCGGCGAGGTTCTCGAGGTAGCGACGCTCGCCTTCGACGGCGCCGCGCCAATCGCCGACGATCGGGCCGTGCCCGGGAACGGCGCGCTCGGCAGGAACGCGCTGCAACATCTCGAGGTCGGCAAGAAAGCCGCGAATACTGCCATCGATCACCGGTACATGTTCGACGAACAGCAGATCGCCGGTAAACAGCGTCGAAGTTGCATGATCGAAAACCGTCAGGTCGCCGTCGGTATGGGCCGGCGGCCAGGCCTTCAAAGTCAACAGGCGTCCGCCGAGGTCGATCTGTATTTCGCCATCGACGAGCAGCGTTGGCGGCACAATCTTCACATCGTCGATGAGCGCCTCACCGAGGACGGTGCGAAACGCCTTGAGATAGTATTCGCCGCGTGCCGCTAGCGCCCGCGGCAAGTTCCGGTGTCCGACAAAGACCGTCTCGTTCTGCGCGAAAGCCGCGTTGCCGAAGACGTGATCGGGATGAACATGCGTGTTGATGACATAGCGGATCGGCTTCGGCGTTACCGCGCGAATGGCGGCGAGGAAACGCGCGCCTTCGCGCGTGCTGCCGCCCGTGTCGATCACGGCGACGGCATCGTTGCCGACAATAAAACCGACATTGGCGGTGTCGCCCTGATTGGCCGCACTCATCATGTCGATATTGCCGACGTGAACGTAGACGCCGGGCGCGACCTGAGAGATTGGCAGCGGCGCGGTCGCTTCTTGCTGTTGCGCGTGGCCGTCGTGCAGAACCAGCGCGAAGAAAAATGTCCCAAGGATGATGCCCACGAAGCGCAACACCCATCCGTCGCGCCCGTCTGAGTGGGCACGCCAAACTTCCGCGCAAAACGACGGGCTTCGGCAGATCGCCAACTTGTTGCCCATCAGAATTTCCTTCGGGCTTTGAGGTTCCCGCTTGCTCAGAATCGCTTCGTTCGTATTGCAGCGCAAGAAATTCACATCGCAAGAGACGGTCGGTACGAACATCGATCCGCCACAAATCATAACTTGCTTATGATTGAGGATTTACCTAAAAGTTTTTCTGCTTCAGTCTTCATAAGCGACGGTGAATAGGGAGCCCGTTGCTTGAAGACTCCAGCGGGCACTGTTCGCTGCACGCTAAATTCACGCGTTGTGATTGGCTTCACAGGCTGTGACACGGTGCCGAAAGAATTCATCCAAAGAGGGCGAACGACGTCCCGTGGAGAAGTGGGTCCAAGGAGCGTCCGCTACCCTCTAGGCCAAAAACCCAGGGAGGAAGCGAATGAACAAATTTATAATCGCGACGACTTCGATCTTCGGCCTGTTGGCCCTCCAGGGCTTCCCCGCGCGCGCGGATCAAGACCTGGACAAGCGGGCCCAGGATCCAAAGCAATGGGTTATGCAGCAGGGGGACGACGCCAATACGCGGTACTCCAAGCTCAAACAAATCAACGCAACGAACGCTGGCAAGCTGCAGGTAGCGTGGACATTCTCGACCGGCGTGTTGCGCGGCCACGAGGGCGGCCCGCTGGTCGTTGGCGACGTGATGTATGTGCACGCACCGTTTCCAAATACGGTCTTTGCGCTGGACTTGAACAACGACGGCAAGATCCTCTGGCAATATGAACCGAGACAGGATCCGAACGTCATCCCGATTATGTGCTGTGACACCGTCAATCGTGGCGTCGCCTACGCCGACGGCAAGATATTTCTGCATCAGGCCGACACCACTCTTGTCGCGCTGGACGCCAAGACCGGAAAGGTCGTCTGGTCGGTAATGGACGGCGAGGCCGGCAAGGGCCAGTCCGGCACGGACGCCCCATTCGTGTTCAAGGACAAGGTGCTCGTTGGCGTCTCAGGCGGCGAATTTGGCGTCCGCGGCTGGGTAAGCGCTTACAACATCAAGGACGGCAAGCTGGTCTGGCGCGCGTTTTCGGAAGGACCGGACTCCGACACGCTGATCGATCCCGCCAAGACGACCGCGCTCGGCAAAGCGGTAGGGCCCGATTCGTCAACCTCAACCTGGCAGGGCGATCAGTGGAAGATCGGCGGCGGCGCCACCTGGGGCTGGTATTCCTACGATCCCCAGTTGAACCTGGTCTACTACGGTTCGGGCAACCCCTCGACCTGGAACCCGGTGCAGCGCCCGGGTGACAACAAGTGGTCGATGACGATATTTGCGCGCGATCTCGACACCGGCCAGGCCAAATGGGTCTACCAGATGACGCCCCATGATGAGTGGGACTTCGACGGCGTCAATGAGATGATCTTGACCGACCAGACCATCGGCGGTACCCCAAGAAAGCTGTTGACGCATTTTGACCGCAACGGCTTCGGCTACACGCTCGATCGGGCCACCGGCGAATTGCTGGTCGCAGAAAAGTATGATCCGACCGTGAACTGGGCGACCAAGGTCGACATGGACAAGTCGTCCAAGACCTATGGCCGGCCGCTGGTGGTCGACGCGTATTCGACCCAGCACAACGGTGAAGACACCAACTCGAAGGGCATTTGCCCGGCGGCGCTCGGCACTAAGGACGAGCAACCGGCCGCGTATAGCCCCGACACCCAGTTGTTCTATGTTCCGACCAACCATGTCTGCATGGACTACGAGCCCTACAAGGTCTCGTACACCGCAGGCCAGGCTTACGTCGGTGCCGCAGTCGCGATGTTTCCGCCCAAGGGTGAAACCAACATGGGCAACTTCATCGCCTGGGATGGCAAGACCGGCAAGATCGTCTGGTCCAACAAGGAGCTGTTCTCGGCTTGGGGCGGTGCATTGGCAACGGCCGGCGGCGTCGTCTTCTATGGCACGCTGGAAGGCTATCTGAAGGCGGTAGACGCCAAGACGGGGAAAGAACTTTACAAGTTCAAGACCCCGTCCGGCATCATCGGCAACGTCATGACCTACGAGCACGGTGGCAAGCAATACGTTGCCGTGCTTTCCGGCGTCGGCGGTTGGGCGGGCATCGGCCTGGCGGCCGGTCTGCTTCAGCCTGAAAACGCCGCCGCCTGGCATGGCGCCGTCGACCAGGGCAAGTTGCCGACCAAAGAAAAGACGGTCGATACGGCGGGTCTTGGAGCCGTCGGTGGCTATGCGGGTCTGGCGCAGTACACGTCGCTGGGCGGAACCCTGACGGTATTTGCCTTGCCGAACCAGTAGGAGTGGCACCAAGGTAACGATAGATCGGCGCGCGGCGGAACGGCTGCGCGCCGATGTTGTTTCAACGCCTATCGGGATGGCTGACGTGAATATCAATGCGTGGAAATTCGTGCTCGTCGTTTGGGCGAGTGTCCTTGCTTGCGGAACCGCGTGCGCCGACGGACCGGGCGATCCGGCGGTCGCTTCGTCGGACAATGGCAAGTATGCGGACAAGGACGGCAATCCGACTTACAAGGTAAGTCCGGACGGGGTCGTCGACTGGTACACGTTCTCCGGGTTTCGCCGCTATCATTCGGACTGCCATGTGTGTCATGGGCCGAATGGCGACGGATCAAGCTATGCGCCAGCGTTGGCCAGTTCATTGAAGACGCTCAGCTACGCCGACTTCAACAATCTCGTCACCAACGGCCGCAAGAACGTTGACGCGGCCAACGACAAGGTCATGCCGGCGTTCGGGACCAACGCAAACGTGATGTGCTACCTCGACGACATCTACGTGTATTTGCGCGCGCGCGCCAATAACGCCATTCCGGGCGGTCGTCCGCCCAACCATGAAGACAAGCCGGAGGCCGCCAAGCAGGCCGACAATAGTTGCATGGGCACCAAATGACACAAGGGTGCACCAAAAAACCGGCGGCGGGGCCGCCTCATGTTTCGAGGTGGCGGACGATTGCGTCCTTGGCCGGAGTTCTGGTGTGCGGGCTGGTGGCGTTGCGGCCGCCTGAGGTCCATGCTCAGGGAACCAATTCCGGTTCGCTCGAGCTCGTCGACCCCAACGTGTTCCGCGCCTGCGGCGATCCGCGCAACATGCCATTCTCCAACGACAAGGGCGAGGGCTTTGAAAACAAGCTTGCCGAGCTGTTTGCCGCCAAGCTCGGCAAGAAGCTGAGCTACACTTACTTTCCGCAGGCAACCGGCTTTGTCCGGATGACCCTGGGTTCTTACCGTTGCGATGTGATCATCGGATTCCCCCAAGGCGACGACCAGGCGCAGGTGACGATCCCGTACTACCGCACCACCTATGCGCTGGTGACCAAGCGCGGCAGCGGCCTTGAAGATGTCACCACGATCGACGACCCGAGACTGAAGGACAAGCACATCGGCGTAGTCGCACGGACGCCGCCCAGCACCAACATGGCGATGAACGGCCTGTTGGCGCACGCCAAGTCCTACCCGCTGTTCGTCGACACCCGCGCCGATTCGTCGGCGCAGGCCATGATGGACGATCTCGCCCGGGGGGAGATCGATTGCGGAATATTATGGGGGCCGATGGCGGGCTATTATGCCGGGCGGGCCGAGCCGCCCTTGGTGGTGGTGCCGTTGCTCAAGGAGAAGACCGGCCCGCCGATGACCTTTCGTATCGGCATGGGCGTGCGTCCATCGGACCAGGAATGGAAACGCACCCTCAGCCGGCTGATCAAGGAAAACCAGGCCGAGATCAACAAACTATTGATCAGCTACAACGTTCCAATCCTTGACGAGTCCGACGTGCCGATCACCGCCGAGACGCTATCCAAACAGCCATGATCAGGGCCGCCGTTTGCTTCGCGTTGGCGGCGATCTGGTTGGCCGCGCAGGCCCGCGCGGCAGAAATATCCGAGCCGAAAGGCTATCGTCTCGAGGATTATCGCGCGCCGACGCCCGCCACCCTGCGCGGCGCCAAGGTCATCCACACAGCAGAGGCAGAGCGGATCTGGCGCAGCCGGAAGGCCACCTTTGTCGACGTGATGCCGCGGCCCCCGCGGCCGCGGAATCTACCGGAGGGAACCGTTTGGCGCGACAAGCCGCGTTCCAACATCCCAGATAGCATCTGGCTGCCCGATACCGGTTATGGCGAACTCGCGCCCGGCATGGCCGATGATTTCGCAAAGGGTTTGGAGAAAGCGACCCATGGCGATCACGCTAGACTGCTGGTCGTCTATTGCGTGGCCGATTGTTGGATGTCCTGGAATGCCGCCAAGCGTGCGCTGGCGCTCGGCTATCCGAATGTCGCGTGGTATCCGGAAGGGACCGACGGCTGGCAGGGTACCCTCCTGCCGCTGAAAGATGCGACGCCGGAACCGCGGCCGGACGGCTAAGAGATCCGCCAGGCCGACGCGGTTTGGCTCCCAACCAAAAATATCGCCCATGCAAGGTAGCAGGCAGTCGCCGGCATGGATGCTTTGAAAAGCAATTTGACACGTCGGGCAAATCAGCGGCACTCCTGCATCATCGCGCAATCTGCTGGGCTAGATCTTTGTTTGAGCATGATCTCCGCGCAAACGCGTTCCGCGTTTGTTAGCTGAGGGAAAGTTGGAGCGACCTGCAGAAATCGTCATTTATTGGACGAGCCCGCGTTCAAGGCGTCCTGGATCGCCTTTCCCAAATCAAACAACCGCTTTTCGATCAGGACAGGCACGTCGCACACATAGGATGTCGATTTCCGCCGGTCCTCGAAAATACGTGTCTGCCACGCAAGCCGGCTCGCAAGTTCATCGCTCTGCGCTTGATCGGCGCTCCCCTTGTCCTGTATTTCCCGCAACTTCTGGGTTTCGTCGCGTATGCTCTCGGCCATCGCCTTCTGTTTGCGCGAGAAGCGCTCGATCCCGTTCATCACCTGATCGCGCTGGCTGTCGAGCGTTACATACAGGGCTGCGAAAAGCGTCGTTGCCTTCTCCTGTTTTTCTTTATCGGTTCCAACCAGATAGTCCGCGATCAGTTTGCTTGCGTCCTCCATCGGCGTGCGGCGGGCGGCCAGGCGCGAGACCAGTTCGGCTTGCTTCGCATCGACGGGTTTTGCTGTGTCGGTTGGCTCGATCGCGGGACCGGTCCAGACGCTCGCGATCGAAATACCGGGCACCTTTAATTGCTGGCAGGGCCAGTCCGGATAACGTGGATCCAGAGCGAGGACCGAATGCGCCCAGCATGCGCCTGTCGCAACCGCGACGCAGAAAGCAAGTTTGCGCACCGACGCGGCCA
>JBATYU010000965.1:0-2387 GCA_049674245.1 Bradyrhizobium sp.
AGCTTGCCCCTTGCGGAACCGCGGCGGCCATATCGGCCGGTGCCACCGCCTTGCGGCGCGGATCCGGCACCAGCGACAGCAGGAAACCGGCGGCGATCACAAAGCCCAAAAGCGCTACGACAAGGGACAGGGTTTGCTGCGAGGCCGCAAGTCCCTCGAGCTGGTGATGCGAAGCCTCGGACGGCGGCACCACATGGGCGCCGAGCATCGCGGTGTAATGCATGCCGGATACCGCGATGCCGAACGCGATCGCGCTCAGCATCAACTGCACGCCGCCCTGGCGGGCGAGAAACGCGCGCAGTCCGCCATAGGCGGCGGCGATTGCGATCGCAATCGACAGCACCACCATGGCGGCGTCATGTTCCATCGCGAAATCACCGGACAGGCCATGCATGCCGACATAGTGCATGCTGACGATACCGGCCCCGAGCAGCACCGCCGACGACACCACGCGCGCCAGCGACGGCTCGCCGGTGCTGACAAAGAACAGCGAAATGCCCACCACCAGCGCGCAGATCAGGAACGACCCGGTGGTCGGCAGCACCAGATAGACCGTATCGGGCGGCAGCGGCGCCGCCAGCATGCCGACGAAGTGCATGGTCCAGATGCCGGTCGCCAGGAAAATCGCGGCACCGGCGAGCAGCAGGCGATGGGCGGCGTCCGGCGTGCCGCGGATCCGCGCGGCAAGGCCGAAACCGGTGTAACCACCCAGGATCGCGATCACCACCGAGAGCGCGACGAGAAAGGGATCGTGTCCTGCGAACATGATCGTCTCGGCCGCCCGTCGCCACGGGCGCGCCTCCTCCCGCCGCCGAGTTTATAAGGGCGGCGGCGCAAATGACAATCGACCGAACGGAGGTCGTGATTAAGGTGAAATTGCAGCGGCGACGACCACCTCTCCCTCGCCGCGCTCTCTTGTCCGCCGAAGCCCGCCTTCGGGCGAAGGCGGATGCGGGGAGAGGGAGCCGAATTCGTGCGTGCCACGGCTTTACACGATCCCAGCCGCGACCTGGCCGCGCAGCCGCTCCAGACTGAGCAAGGTGTTGGCGCAGGCTTCCGCGACCTCGATGCCCTTAGTCGCGAAGTGCTTGCGGAAGAACTCGAAATGCGCCGCGCTCTCGTGGAACTGCTGCGGCGTCAGCACCGCGGAAAACACCGGCACCTCGGTGCGCAACTGCACGTCCATCAGCGCCTTGATCACGGTGTCGGCGACGAACTCATGGCGGTAGATGCCGCCATCGACCACGAGACCCGCCGCGACGATCGCGGTGTAGCGCCGCGTCTTGGCCAAAAGTTGCGCGTGCAGCGGGATCTCGAACGAGCCCGGCACCTCGAACAGATCGACTTGCGCCCGCGCGATGTGGCGGGCCTCGATTTCCTCCAGGAAGGCGATGCGGCATTCCTCGACCACCTCGCGATGCCAGGCGGACTGCACGAAGGCGACGCGCTGCGGTTTTGAAAACCGCAGATGCACCGGCGCCGGCGGACGGTCCGGGGCTTCGGGAGCATTGGCGTGAGGGATTTGGGAGCTTTGGACTTGGGAGCTTTGGACTTGGGAGCTTTGGACTTGGGGTTCTTGCAACATCTGATTCATGGTTTTCCTCTGTCAGGACCAGAATCAGGGCATACGGAACGACGAGCCACGCGCACACGCGCGGGATCCGCCGCAACCGTTCTCTTTCATCCGGACTTTGACCGTCGGCCTCGGAATCACACCGAATCTGCTGACCCTTTTTCCTAAAGGATTTCCAAGGAGGGATTTCCAAGGGAAGAAGGCGCTCGCGGGCTTGGGCTACGTCACCCTTACCGCCGGTGGGGACTTTCACCCCGCCCTGAGAACATCGGTTACCCGGACGGGTAACCTTCAGGAAATATGACGGTTCGCCGGGGCGCCAGCAAGCGCCTTGGCCACGGCGAATCGGCATATCCCCATGCCGTCAGGGAATTTCCCAAGGGAACCGCCCCGAAAATTAACGATTGAGGCCAAGGGAGCAAAATCCGATTCCGGTTTGTTCTCGAATTAACAACTATGACACCGATGAGTTGTGGACAGAGCGCTCCTTTCGTTGTGGACGGGTTAGGCGTCCAGTTGCACGGATTCCGCAAATCACATCACTTGATCCCGGCAAGCCCGCAACCTCCAACGGGATTGCAGTCGGCAACCACGCGCGAGGAAAGCGCGCGCCGGGCCGCTCCCGTGGGTATCAACAAAGTGCAAAGGTAGAGGTCGAGACGGCATGTCGTTGCTCGAAAGTATTATCGATTCGCGGAACAATCCGCTCACGGTGGTCGAGGACATCGCCGCCCACAATAACTGGGCGTTCGAGCGCTCCAGCGACGATGAAATCACGATCGTCTCCAAGGGCGCGTGGACCGACTACCAACTC
>JBATYU010000966.1:0-2932 GCA_049674245.1 Bradyrhizobium sp.
TTCCTGCCCAGCGCATCGGAGATGAAGGTGACGTTGCACAGGTTCGGCAGGAACCGGCGCTTGGTCTTGATGTTGGAGTGGCTCACCTTGTGACCCACCAGCGGGCCCTTGGCCGTCAGTTCGCAGCGCCGCGACATCGCTTGAGATCCTCTTCTATCCCCGCAACCTTGCGCGCCGCGTGAAGGCGGCACGGGGGGTCAAAAATTTCGTCCATTTCAGGAACCGCGGACGTATAGGGGGCGAGCCGTGGATCGTCAAGGTTTGGGGCAACGGAAAGCCGATTTTGCAAGCGTTCCCGCGCCTTAAGGGTCATATCATAGACATATCATATAAAGGGCGTATTCGCTGGCGAGTTTACCGGGGGTTGCCGGTTAGGTGGGGGCCTTGGCCCGAAACCACGCAAGATAGTTGCTTGCCGGATATTTTTGCTTAAATGGATCACAGCGCGCGCTGCCAGCAGGACCGTCGGTCAGTGACCACTCAAAATATGATTTCGGCTCGGCCTGCGCGGACGGCGTGGGCCTCTCTGGGCGCGGGCGCGCTCATGCTGCTGGCCGTGCCGCATCCTGCCTCGGCCCAGGGCAAGCTGGATGCGCAATACGAGGCGACGCTGTCGGGCATTCCGGTCGGCAGGGGCGCCTGGACCATCGAAATCGGCGACGATCAGTTTTCCGCTTCCGCAGGCGGCGGCACGTCGGGCTTGCTGAAGGCGATTTCGGACGGAAGCGGCACCGGCGCTTCGCAAGGCCGGGTCGTGGGCGGCGCGCTGGTTCCGACCAATTATTCCGCGAGCACCACCACGTCGAAGAAATCCGAGGCGATCCACATCGTTCTTTCCAACGGCAACGTCAAGGAATTTGGCATCGAGCCGCAACCGCCCGTCGATGCCGACCGCGTTCCGGTGACGGATGCGCATCGCCGCGGCGTCTTTGATCCGATGACGGCATCGCTCGTGCGGGTGCCCGGTAACGCCGATCCGCTCGGTCCCGATGCCTGCCACGGCAGCGTCGCGGTGTTCGATGGCCGCATGCGCTATGACCTGAAGCTCGATTTCAAGCGCTTGGAAACGGTAAAGGCCGAGCGCGGCTATCGCGGCCCGGTCGTGGTCTGCGCGCTCTATTTCTCGCCGGTGGCGGGCTATATCCCCGATCGCCCGGTGATCAAATATCTCGCCGCCCAGCGCAACATCGAGATCGCGCTCGCGCCCCTCGCCGGAACCCGCATCCTGGTGCCGTTCTGGCTGAGGGTCCCGACGCCGCTCGGCCTGGCGATGCTGGAGGCGACCCAGTTCATCACCCAGCCGATCCCGCCGCGGGTCGCCAAAACGCAGTAGAACGGCCGCAGGAAAAAATTTGTCCGTCATGCCCGGCCTTGTGCCCGCCTTCGCTAAAGCTTCGGCGGACTGGCATTGAGCCCGGCGAAGCCTTGGCGTAGCCGGGTGCCGGGCATCCACGCCCTTCGAGCCGCGAAAAAGGAAGACGTGGATGGCCGGGCATAGGCGAGCGGAAGCGGCGCCGTCCTTTGGACGGCTATGCCGGCCATGACGAGTGGGGCCTCGGAATCCTGTTGACTCTTCCTCGCTTCTGATTCGACTCCGGGACTGCCAAAACTTTAAGAAATTCGCCGTCGGGCCGCCGCTTGTGGACCCGCCTCAAACTTGATCTAGTGCTGTTACGAAAGCGTCCACGCGAGATGTTGCGGTGAACGAAGCAGGACATGGGGTGGAGTCAGCGATTCGGGCGCGATTCGTTCTAGACTCGTTCCAGAGCTTAACCCGCGACCTCGCCAGCGTCGCATTGTGACACAATCTTAAATCGAAGCGACGATAGAAACTCCCGGAAAATATGGCTTTCTCTTCTCAGGCAGCGTTCTCCCACGAACGGGCTCCAGGCTCCGGCGTCACCGCGGTGCTCGGGCCGACCAACACCGGCAAGACCCATCTTGCGATCGAGCGGATGCTCGCGCATTCCTCCGGGGTGATCGGCCTGCCGCTGCGGCTGCTGGCGCGCGAGGTCTACAACAAGGTCGCCGATCGCGCGGGCGTGGATAGCGTCGCGTTGATCACCGGCGAAGAGAAGATCAAGCCGAAAAGCCCGCGGTTCTGGGTTTCCACCGTGGAGGCGATGCCGCGGGATCTCGACGTCTCGTTCCTCGCGGTCGATGAAATCCAGATCGCGGCCGACCTCGAGCGCGGCCATGTCTTCACCGACCGCATTTTGCATCGGCGCGGCCGCGACGAAACGCTGCTGTTGGGGGCGGCCACGATGCGGCCAATCGTCGAGCGCCTGTTGCCCGGCGCCTCCATCATCACGCGGCCGCGGCTGTCGCAGCTCGCATTCGCCGGCGACCGCAAGATCACCCGCCAGCCGAGGCGCACCGCAATCGTCGCGTTCTCGGCCGACGAGGTCTATGCGATCGCGGAATTAATTCGCCGCCAGCACGGCGGCGCGGCCGTGGTGCTGGGCTCGCTCAGCCCACGCACCAGAAACGCGCAAGTCGCGATGTTCCAGAATGGCGACGTCGATTATCTGGTCGCGACCGATGCGGTCGGCATGGGACTTAATCTCGACGTCGATCACGTCGCCTTCGCCTCCGATCGCAAATATGACGGCTACCAGTTCCGCCGTCTCAACCCGTCCGAATTCGCCCAGATCGCGGGGAGAGCGGGGCGGGCCACGCGTGACGGCACCTTCGGCACCACCGGGCGCTGCGCGCCGTTCGAGCCCGAGCTGGTCAATGCTTTGCAGAACCACACCTTCGACAACGTAAAAGTTCTGCAATGGCGCAACTCGAAGCTAGATTTTTCCTCGCTCGGCGCCTTGCAGGTGTCGTTGGCGCTGCCGGCTGGCCATGACGCGCTGACCCGCGCGCCGATCGCCGAAGACATGCGGGTGCTCGATCACGCCGCGCGCGATTCCGACGTGCGCGACCT
>JBATYU010000967.1:0-12236 GCA_049674245.1 Bradyrhizobium sp.
GGTAGCGGGCGCACCGCGCATCGTGCTTTCGTCGTCGAAACGATGCACGCGGGGAGCGCAGGCGGCGCGGCCTCAGCGCCGTTGCGGGGTCGCCGACGGTGCAGCGGAATCTTGATCTGTCACGCCGGAATGTGTCGCATCGTAGTGCAGCCACAGCTCAAGCAGAGCGAAGAAAGCCACCGCCGCGCCTATGCCGATGCTGTAATGCATGGCGCGCGTGTGGGCGAACCCCAGCGCCCATGGAGAAATCACCAGCCAAAGGCCGACGGCAACGTTGGCCCATTCTTCCCAATTGGTGTAGGCGGCAATCGCCGCAAGCGA
This sequence comes from Bradyrhizobium sp., assembly GCA_049674245.1. GTDB lineage: Bacteria > Pseudomonadota > Alphaproteobacteria > Rhizobiales > Xanthobacteraceae > Bradyrhizobium. The sequence continues at coordinate 322 of JBATYU010000967.1, forward strand.
CATCGCGGCAATCACGATGCCGCCGGCCCACAAATCCATTTTCGCAGCGCCGTTACTGAGCTTGAACACCCATGGCGATGCAAACAGCAATGCCGCAAGCAGCAGATTATACAGGTCAAGGACGGACTCACGTCGCCATGTTCTCTTCACGAAGGACCTCCCGCCGAATAACTGGATTGGCGGGGAAACTCCACGGTTCAGACAGGGTTCCGGCCAAGTTGGACGCCGACGGGTAGACTTTAGGGGCATAAGCCGGTCTGAGATGGATCGGCACGCAAGGCTGACCGAATTGGTCAGAACGGACCGGCGCTGAAATTGAGCGGTTGCACCACGTCGTAAGACGCTTTCGTCAGCGGCACGCCATAGTTGACCGTCAGCGCGCCGAACGGGGAAGCCCAGGTGAGGCCGACGCCAACCGAAGAGCGCACCACGTTGGTGTTGGCAACCTGCAACGATTGCGCCGAGCCGGGAAAGGCGGTCGGCCCGCTATAACGAAACACGCTGCCGGCATCGACAAAGGCGGAAGCCCGCAAACCGTATTCCTGCGGTATGCCGGGGATCGCGCTTTGCAATTCCGCTGTCGTCGCCCAATACATGCTGCCGCCGACATTATCCATGGTGGTGCCGGGCGTGAGATCGCGGGGCCCGAATCCGTTGGGCGCGAAGCCTCGCACCATGCTCGGGCCGCCGAAGAAGCTGTTGGTCAGCGGCACCTGCTGGCCGCCCCAACCGGTGATGTAGCCACCCTGTCCGCGGACGAGGCCGACCAGATCGTTGTTGATCGCCTGGTAGTAACGCACGTCCTCGCTGGTGCGCAGGAATTTCACGTCGCCGCCGAGGCCGGCGAGGTCCTGCCGGAGCTGCGAGTTGACGCCGTTGGTCGGGCTCTTGGTATTGTCGAGGGTGTTGTAGGTGACCGTATCGCCGACCGCCGAAACCCATTGCGGGCCTGCGGCTGCGGCCTGCTGGATCGGCAATGATGGTGTCGCGGCGAGCGATGTTGGATTGAGCGTGACGTTCTGGTTATAAATCGAGTAGCGCCACTGCACGCTGGTCTGCTCGTTGATCGGCGTGCCGACCAGAAAGGTCGTGCCATAAGTGTCGACGCCATAAGATTGATAGCTGTTGGCCACGGTTTGCTTGCCGAACAGATCGATGCCCGCCGAAACACGGTTGCCGAAGAAGGAGGGATCTGTGGCCGTTAAATCGATCCCGCGCGCGTACTGGCCGTAGCTGAAGGTGGACTGCAAGACGGCGCCGGTGCCATAGAAATTGCGATCGCCCAGTTTGACCTCGCCGAGCCATCCGTCGGTCGTCGAGTAACCGCCGGCAAAGTTCAAGTCACCGGTCGCTTGATCGACGGCCTCGACATCGAGCACGACGCGATCGGACGACGAACCCGGCCTGGTCGAAATCTTGACCGCCTTGAAGTAGTTCAGATTCTTCAGCCGCCGCTCGGCGCGGTCGATCAGGGTCTTGTTGTAAGCGTCGCCTTCGCCGAAATCGAACTCGCGGCGGATCACGTAGTCGCGGGTGCGGGTGTTGCCGTGGATTTCGATGCGCTCGACATAGGTCCGCTGTCCTTCGTCGATCACGAACGCGACGTCGGTGCGCAGCGCTATGGCATCGCGCGTGATGCGGGGCTCGGCATGCGCGAAGGGGTAGCCGAGCTTCGCCATCTCGACGGCGAGTGCCTCGGTGGTCTTGTCCAGCGCACTGCCGTCGAAGACCACGCCGCTGCGTGCCAGCAATAGACGCCGCAGCTTTTCGGTATCCATTCCCGGCACGTTGCAACTGAGGCTGATGTCGCCGAAATGATAAAGCCGTCCTTCGTCGATGACGAATGTCAGCGTAAACCCTTTCGTCGCGGGATCGTATTCGGCACGCGCCTCACTCACGCTGGCGTCGGCATAGCCGTGGTTACGATAGTAAAACCGCAATTGCTCGCGGTCCTCGGCGACCCGGTCGGGATCATAGACATCGCCGCCGATCAAAAAGCTCACCATATTGGTCGCGGAGGTCTTGATCACGGCGGCGAGTTGGCGCTTGCCGAACACGTGATTGCCGACAAAGTTGATCTGCCGCACCGTGGTCTTCTTGCCCTCGGTGATGGTGAAGACGAGATCGACGCGGTCGCTGCCGCGGTCGATGATTTCGGGCACCACGCCGACGTCGTCGCGCCCGACATGCCGGTAGGCTTCCATGATGCGGCCCACGTCGGCCTGCACCGTAGCGCGCAGCAGCGAGCCGCGCGCCTTGGACTGAACGACGCCGGAAAGCTCGGTGTCCTTGATCTTCTTGTTGCCCTCGAAGGCGACGCGGTCGAGCAGCTTTGCTTCGGTCAGGTGGACGACTACTTTGTCGCCGGTCCGCTCGATCGCAACCTTGTCGAACAGCCCGGTCGCGATCAGCGCCTTCAGCGCCGCGTCCAACGCCGCGGCATCGAGTTGGTGCCCTGGCCATGCATGGAAGTAGGAACGTACGGTATCGGCCTCGACCCGGCGATTACCTTCCACAATGATGGTCTCGCGCCCTGTCGCGCCGGCATCATCGGAGGCGAGCGCCGGCGCGGCGAGCAGCGCGGACGCCGCGACCAGCAGTGCAGCCGCCGTTCGCCCCTGGCCGTGTCGCCAATCCGGTGCCCTGCAATTCGTTGTCACGTCCCGCCTGTCCCTTCAGGGCTTGTGAGGCAAGGATCGAATTGCCCGCGCAGGGCAAAAGAATGTCGGACCTGGGGTCAGTTGCGGGCCAATGGTTACCACCGCCACAATCGTTAACACGGCCACAATTTCGACGCGGTGCCGAACCGAATCGTTCGCATAGCCGCTCTAAATGCTGGCTAGCCAAAGGGATAGGCAAACGTTTGCGGCCTGCGAGACCGCAGCCGTGGACCGCCGTGGGAGCACTGCATGCGTCGCGTAGCCCTAGTCGCCGTTTTACTCGCGCTGGTCACGCCAGCGCGCGCCGCGGTCACGCCCGAGATCGATCCGCGCGCTTCGCTCAGCGTGGTCCAGCAGTGGATATACAATTACCGCGCCAAGCCCGATTACGCCCATGTGCCTGCCGCCGTGCGGGTGTTGTTCCATTCGCAAACTTTCAAGGAGCCGGAGAATGCCGGCATCTACCTCGGCTTCATCGCCGGCGCGATCGGATCGAATCCGGCGAAGGCCGAACAGCTCGTCAACAGCTTCTTTCCGGTACCGCCGGAAGACGAGTGGGTGATCGTGCGCGCTATTGCCTATTCGGGGCTGCCGGACTGGCGCAATTTGCTGCGCAGGATCGCACCGAAAATGCCGGGACGCCGGATGATGATCGACAGTTACCTTGCCGGCACGCTGCCGATCCTGACCGACATTCCGCTCGAGGAAACCAAGCCCGGGATGATGGACAAGCTGCGCGGGGTTTTCACCAAGAATCCCTTCACCAAGGACGAGAAGAAGCTCGACACGACGCTCACTTACGCCGGCAATCAGGACCTTCTGGATACGTTGTGGGGGTATTATTTCGCGACTGGCTCGCATCTGCCGATTCTGCGCATCATGCAGATGCTGCCCTGGTCCAAGAGCCGCGACACCGTAGACAAGCTGACGGTCGGCAGCATGGCGCGCTACACGCTCGCAAGCTACGCCGTGCGCGATGCAGGATTGCGTGAATTCTTGCGCGGCGAACTGCCGAACCAGCCGGCACCGATCAAGGCGCCGCTTACCGAAGTGATCCAGGCTGCCGATACCGTCCAACTCGGCGCCGTCCGCAAGGATGCGCTCGCGGCGGTCGAGGAATTCAAGGCCAAAGGCTCGGACGCGCGGCGCAATCTCGACTTCTGGGGTCAGGTCGGCGTCGGCGCGGTTGCGCTCGGCTGCGTCTCGGCGGCAGCGCTCGGGCAGGTCGCGATCGGCATCCCCTGCGTGATCGGCGGTTCGGCGTCGCAAGGCCTGCTGTCGTTCTGGGAAAAGCAGCAATGATCTGCGCGCATCGATAGATACGAGCTTTTGGTCGCTGCAAGAAAATGCCGCTCGCGATCCCGTGAAACTAAGGTCGGCGAGCGGCAGCAATCTACGTTACGGACAACCGGCGACGACGTCCTTTATCGCTCCACCGGCGTCTTCGCGTGATGGACCCGGGCCTTCGAATGAATGGCCTTCGGCGCGTAGGCCAAGGCACTTCTGGCATCGGGGAGGAACGGATCCCGATAGCAATCGCCGCCGCGACCGGAGGACATATCCTGACATTGGGCCAGAGTATCAAAGCCGCAGGACACGACGGCGGAGGTCACGTCCTTACGGCAATACTCACCCGCTGCAGCCGGCGTCGCCATCGTGACGAAGGCCAGCGCGCATAGCGCGGTGATCGGCGCAATGCTGGTTTTCAAAAGCTGTTTCATGTTGCTCTCTCTGCGTTGGTTTTTGGTCTTTGCCCCACGAGACGCACATGGGATACGGGGGGACCCGGCGCTATCGCCGACGAAAAAAGGCAACGGAATTTCTCTTTGCCAATCGACACGGAAACGAAACGCATGCGGCGTGGCCTCGCTGCAGCAGGATCTGACACCAATGAATCAATTGCGGTCGCGGCTGATATAATTTCATGGATGCATGGCTGATGCGCGCGACGATGATTTCGAACCGCCGATCTTGCCGGCCGCATTTCCGATCATAGCTGCGCGGGATTGCGCAAAAAGAAAGGGGGCCGAAGCCCCGTTTTTCCCAAAGTCAAAATTAGAAGCGCCAATAACGCCAGAGGCGCCTGCGATTCCTGTGTCGAAAAGTTCATCTAAGACAAATCGATGATAGCATCCGCTTCGAGTTCAAGCCGGCGAAACCAGTGGCCGGACCACTGAGGAGGAAATCATGGGTTTCATCAGCATTGTTCTCATCTTGCTCATCCTCTATGCGATCGCTTCGCTGCGGGTGTTGAAGCAATATGAGCGCGGCGTGGTATTTTTCCTCGGCAGATTTGAGGGCGTGCGCGATCCGGGGCTCACGCTGATCTTCATTCCGGTGCAGCAGATGACGCGCGTATCGTTGCGCACCGTCACAATGCAGATCCCCTCGCAGAAGATCATCACCAAGGACAACGTATCGATCGATATTGCGGCGGTCGCTTACTACCATATCACCGATCCGGAAAAGTCGGTGATCGTGATCGAGAACGTCTACAACGCGATCAACCAGATCAGCCAGACCACCGTACGCAATGTGGTCGGCCGCTTCAGCCTCGATCAGTTGCTCTCGGATACTGCCAGCATCAACGACCAGATCAAGAACGTCATCGATCAGCACACCGAGCCCTGGGGCACCCAGGTCACCGCGGTCGAGATCAAGGACATCACGTTGCCTGACAACATGCAGCGGGCGATGGCCAAGGAGGCCGAGGCCGAGCGCGAACGCCGCGCCAAGATCGTCGCCGCCGAGGGTGAGTATCAGGCGGCGGTCAAGCTCGGCCAGGCCGCCGACATCATCACGCAACATCCGGTCGCGTTGCAGCTCCGCACCCTGCAGACTATGGCGGAGATCTCGGTGGAGAAGAACTCCACCATCATCTTTCCCGCACAGTTCATGTCGACGGTGCAGGAGGCGATCGCGCAGATATCGAAGGATACGACGTCGAAATAGGACGCCAGCCGCTTGATGGGCGGGTGGTTTCTGGGCATACTTTCAACCTCATCGGGTCCGCCGCACCGGTCGAATTCAAGGTGTCCTGACGTTGTCGGGCCGGCCAGTCCGCAAACGGGTTAATGCTCGGTCTGAAATCGGAGGATAGCGTCCATGATTGAACCGAAACTGGAAGTCCCGGCCGAATTGCGCGACCTCGCCGAAAAGACCATCGATCAGGCGGAAAAGGCGTTCGGAATGTTCTTTGACGCTGCGAGCAAATCGATGGCGTCGGTGCCGGGCTCGGGCAGCGAGATCTCCAAGCAGGCGCTGTCGTTCACCGAACAGAACATGAAGGCGGCCTTCGAGAACGCGCGAAAGCTGGTCCATGCCACCGACTTGGGGGAAGCGATGCGCATTCAGTCGGAATTCTTGCGCAGCCAGTTCACCAACGCGGGCGAACATATGAGGCAGATCACCGGTGGCGTCATGTCCGCCGCCAGTGACGCGACCAAAGGCAAATTCTAGGCGGCAGCGGCGCAGGATCCAAAGCCATGCCGTTCGTGCTCACAAAATAGTCTTGCGTCGCCAGGCGCGGGGGACTTCAATCAACATGCAGGTCCATGATGGGCCACCGAGCGAACGCGCTCGCCGTCCGTCATCCTTTCTGCTGATCCCTGTCGGTCCAGGCCGGCAGGGATTTGCATTTCAGATTTGGGTCTAGTCCGCGCCCTTAGTAGTCGCCGGGGTTGGCAATCATGGGCTGTGTGGTGTCCGCCGGAGCGAGGTCGCTCGAGGCGCTGTCGCCCAGGAATTGATCGAGCGTCGACTGGATCTTCTCTTTCACGGAATCAGGGCCGCGGTCGCTCAGATCGGTGTGCTGCGCGCCGGTATTGACGATGTCGATCCCTCCCGCCTTGGCTTGCTCCGGGGTCGGCAGCACGCCGGGATCGGTCTTGAAACGCGGGTCCTTTGAACGGAACGACAGGATCTTCAACTTGTCGCTGCGCACGAACGGGACACGCAGATTGTCGAGCGTGATCACCCTTGATACCAGCTCGGGATGTTGCTTGGCGCAGTACATCGCCACGTCACCGCCATTCGAGTGTCCGACCAGTGTCAGGTGATTGTAGTCGGCGTTGGGTTGCAATTTTTGCAATTCGCCGATCACGAACAGGATATTGGCTTCGCTGCGTTGGTAGACGCCAATCCGGCCGACATAGGGCATGCCGATCTTGGTCATCAGCGGCGGATCGCTCGGCAGGTCCTGCTGGATACTGGCCACAAGATATCCCCGCGCAGCCAGCACGTTGGCGAGGAATGAATACTCGGTGTTCCTGACGGTATTGCCGTTGCTGATGACGGCGACCGGAAGTTTCCAGAAGCCGTTATTGGCCTTCACCTCGTAGTCGCGGCGCACCGCGAGATCGACCGCGACCGGCCGCTGCCGAGTCGCGTCAAAGAGGTTCAGCGTCTGGTGCCGGATGGCCCATTTGCTGACTGCAAAATATTCGCCGCCCGCGAGAACGCAAAGGCAGGCAAAAATCGCTATTGCCCTCTTCACCGCTTCCTCCCGTTCACTCCTGGTTGAACAGATGGTGATTGGCCGTTACGGGTCGAGCCCGCGTTCAGCGGGAGGTAAATTAAATTTAGGCAAGCTTGGTTCCAGGGCGTGACCCGGGGCATAGTCGAGTTCCTGCACGATGGCCGGGAGGCTATCTAGAGGCAGCGCCCGCGCTCGGGGCAGAGCTTGAGGGCGTTCGACAACGAGAACAGTAGCCGCGCGTTGCGCGGTTCGTTGTCCGGGGCCCGGTAGCTCAATGGGAAGGCCACACCGATATCGGCCTGCAAACTATCCCACAGAAAGAATCGAATACCGCCGCCTGCCGAAGTGAGTGAGAGGCCGTCGTTGAGGCTAAAGCCGTCATTCCACGCCGCGCCGGCGTCGACGAAGCCATAGAGCTGATAGCCGCTTAGATATCGATAGCTCAGCGTCTGATCGAAGCGCAGTTCGAACGAGCCGGCGATACCGTTGTCACCGCTGGTCTCGGCGCTGCCATAGCCCCGCCCGAAATTCACGCCGCCCAGATAGAATTGCTGCGACGTGAACAGCGGGCCCGACGCGATCTGGCCGGCCGCCGCCAGCTTCACCGACCAGGCGTCGGACAGCGTCTGATAGCGCGTGAACCAGAAATCAAGAACGGAGAAATTGGCGGCCGCGCCGTCATGCGATACCAGATCGTCGCCAAGCCGCGAGGCGCCGAAGATATCGAGGCCCTGACGGTACGCCAGCGTAACGTAGTTGTTGCCGCCGAAATTGTCCTGCAATCGGTAATCCGAGGTCAGGCCGAGGGAGCGGATATGGTCGTTGTAGATCGGGCCGAACAGATTGCGTTCAGAAACCTCACTGAAATCAAAGGCCGCTGTGAGCGTCAGCGCCGATCGTTGCGATTGCAGCGGGACAAGGCTGCCGCGGATCTCGAAAGCCTCCGTCCGAATGCTGTCGTTATAGAGGCGCCTGTCGTCGCCGGGCCGGACGTCGCTGTAAAGCGCCGAGGCACCTATGCGGAACCCGTCGGTGCCGACCGGGACATCATAAGACAACCGGCCGAACGCAAGCTCTCTGGGATCGCCGGGCGTGGTCGACAGATTGAGCGCTAGCGTGTCGCCGGGCGCTAGATAGGAATTGAAGGCCGCGACCGCATAGGTCTGCCAAGGGCCAACCGATGACGAACCCAGATTGTCGATGCCGAGCGAAGTGAAGATGTGCCAGGTCTTTACCTCGACGATGAGACGGAAGCGGCCGGTCGTGCCACCAATCTCCTCGATCGCCGTGTCGGCGATGCGAACTCCCGGCCGGCCATTGATCAGCAGCAACTGCCGCTCGAGCGTCGCCAGTCGCGAGGGGCGCTCGGCGAGGACCGGGCCCAGCATCGGCCGGATTCCGAACTGCTCGGCACCGTCGCCTCGCAGCGCAACTTCGGTGATGCTGCCTTCGATCACCTGGATCCGAACCCGGCCATCCGAGACATCTTGCGGAGGGACAATCGCCCGGCTCAGGTGAAAGCCGGCCGTTCGATAGAGGTCGCTGATCGCATCTGCAATGGCGACGAGGTCGGCCTGGGAGACTCTCTTTCCGAGATAGGGTTGATACGTCCTTATCAGGTCCGCACGCGGTATCGCCACGGCGCCGCTCAGAACGATGCCGCGCAGATTGAACTGCGGACGGGTATCGGCTGCCACCGCCGGCCGCGAAAGCTGCGGCATCCTCAAGCCAGGCCGCGCTGGCTGCGTCTGTCCGGATTCCAGTGCGTCGAAGCGCCGCTCGGTCTGTCTCGGATCAAAGCCCGGCTGGTTCGCCTGCTGCCCATTTGCGGACGCCATACCAAACAACAGCAGGGGCAGGCTTGCGAAAGTGAGGCTAACGGTACGGCGATGCCGTCCGGTTCGCGCCGAAGACACACCTTCCCCGTAGTTCAACGGAGTGCGCCCGGCGAACCCCAAGCAAATTGTTAGCCCCATGATTTTTCATAGATTTTTATGGTCAATGAATAGTTAAGGCGGCGGCTAAAGCAGGCGCTATCCAATAATTCTATCTTGAAACATTCCCGGTAAGCCTTGGAGCCAGGCAATAAAACTGGCGGAGAGCACCGTGTTTCAGATTGGTATGTTGCGGCGCATCCTAACGATGGCGCTGGTTCTGGCGGCCTCGAGCGCATGCGCCGCCGAGGACGGCGTCTGGTCGGTCGGCAAGTCCTCCGGCGAAGTCTGGATCGCCACGACAGGCGCCGAGCAGGTTTCCCTCAAGCAGGAAGAGGTCTTGAAGCCCGGCGACACCATCCGCACCGGGCGGAATGGGCGCGTTCTGCTGGTGCGCGGCGAGGAAAAGATCCTGATCTCGCCGAATTCGGTGATTGATCTGCCTACGGAAAAGAAAGAGGGGCTGTCAACGACAATCGTTCAGCGGGCCGGGTCGATCCTGCTGGAGGTCGAAAAGCGCAATGTCAAACATTTCGAGATCGAGACGCCCTACCTTGCCGCCGTCGTCAAGGGAACGCAGTTCACCGTCACCATCAATGCCGCCAGCACCAGCGTCGACGTGCGCAGAGGCCAGGTCGAAGTTTCGGATTTCAGGTCGGGCCAGATTGCGCAGGTTATGCCCGGTCAGGTCGCGACCGCTTTCGCGCACGGCAAACCCGGTCTTTCTCTGAGCGGTTCGGGGACGTTCAATCCGATCGAGCAAGGCAAGCCGCGCGCTTCCTCGATCGAGCGCGTCCCGGTCCCGAAGTCCGGCCTTCCTGCTCTCCACAACGCCACCGATGGGAAATTCATCCACGCACTCGCCCAGGTCGGCGCGGTCAAGATGGGCGCTGCGACGCTGAAGCCGCAGAACGCTTCCACCGACATGCCGGACAGGCGCAACGGGCCGCGCATCGCGGCCGCGCTTGGCGAGGTCCGTTTGAATTTTCAGAAGGTCACGCACGGCCTCGCCCATGGCGCTGTCGCAGCTGGCTCGCCGAAGAACACCAAGGACACGGTCTGGAACGACGCCAAGACAGGCGTAAACGGTTTGAGCCAGGGTAATTCTAACGCAAGTGATAGCAACACGGCAAGCGCGACCGGCGCGACCACAACGTCACCCGCCGCGTCGACGGTCGCTGCCGTCGCCGCGCCCGGAAACGGCAACGGCGCAAACGGCAATGGCGGGGGCAACAACGGCAACGGGAATGGCGGCGTCGGTAATGGCAGTGGCAAGGGGAATGCCAAGCATTAGTCGCTGATCCGGTTGGCGCGCGAAGGGGGCGCACCTCGACAGCACGGGGTGCGCAAGGGGGAGAGACTTGAAGCAATATCGATCGCATATTCTTGTCGTGCTAGCGCTGGCGGCGGTTCTGTTGTCCGGTTGGCACAGCGCGCTGCGCAACGCTTTGACCGACTTGCGCTTCGCCTGGCAGACGCGCAATGCCACCGGCGACGTCGTCATTGTCGCCATCGATGCCAATTCGATTGAAAAGATCGGTGTCTGGCCGTGGCCGCGACGCCTGCACGCCGAACTGCTCAGGCGGCTGCAAAGCGCCGGCGCGCGCGATATTGCCTTCGACATCGATTTCAGCACGCCATCCGAAGCTTCGTCCGATCAGGACCTTGTCGATGCGCTCGCCGACGGCGGCGGATCGGTCGTCCTGCCATCGTTCAAGCAACCCGGCGGCAATGCCGCCGCGGTTCATATCAATCGTCCGCTGGAGCAGTTTGCCGATCATTCGTGGTCGGCAATCGTGAACGTCGCGGTCGAACCGGATGGTCTGGTCCGGCGCTATCCCTTTGGTGAAAAACTCGAAGGCGAGTTCGTTCCATCGATGGCAGCCGTATTGGCGGGGCAGTATTCCAAACAGGGCGCTCCGTTCCTGATTGATTTTGGTATCAGCATCGCGTCGATCCCAAAAGTGTCCTATATCGACGTGCTGCGCAGCGATCCGGCGACGCTTGAAAAACTGGCGGATAAGAAGATCATTATTGGCGGTACCGCCCTCGAACTTGGCGATCGTTTCGGCACTCCGAACGGCCGGATTGTTTCGGGTCCGATACTTCAGGCTCTGGCGACGGAGTCGATCCTGCAGAGCCGTACCCTGCACGCGACCTCCGATACCGCGACGTTGGTAGGGCTATGCGTCATCGCGCTGGTCATGATGATCACCCGGCGCCGCCTCGGCGTAAGCAGGAGAGTTCTGCTGCTTGCCGGAATGGCCGGCTCGGTCGAGTTGGTCGCGATCCTGCTGCAGACAGGAACGCCACTCGTGCTTGATACCTCGCTGTTCCACACCGCGATCGCCGTCTACCTCGCTGCCATCGCGCTCGATGAAATCGACTTCAGGGGTCTGGTGAGCCGTATCGCCGAGAACCGCTTTCAACGCATTGCGATGTCGTTGGGTGACGGCCTGGTATGCACCGACTCCCATTATCTGATTACGGTATGGAATCCCGGTGCGACTTCGATTTTCGGCTATGAGCACGCCGAAATGGTCGGCCGTCCGTTCGATACGATTTGCGCGGGCAACGGCGAAGGCATCTCTCGTTCTTTTTCGATCCGGGACGCGGTGGGCGCGGGATCGCTGGTGCCCGGAGGCACGGTCACGGAATTCTCGGGCCGCCGAAAAAACGGTGAAGTATTTGCGGTCGAGGCCTGCTTCTCCGGCTGGCAGGGCACTGAGGAGTTGCAGTATGGTGCGGTGCTGCGCGACATATCGGTGCGAAAGCGTGAAGCCGAACGCATCCGCTATCTGGCGGAACATGATTCGCTTACCGGGCTTGCGAACCGCAACACCC
>JBATYU010000968.1:0-9737 GCA_049674245.1 Bradyrhizobium sp.
CCGTAGCCGCTGGCTTGATGTTGGGATGATAACGATTGAAGCAATGCGAATCGTCTTTGCAATGCTTTCCGGACTTTCCAATGACAACGGGAGCTGGACCCTTCACATCGCTCGTATCCGCCCATGACGTCCCCCCGCTGCCGCAAACAAGCAAGAATACGACACCTATTCGCGAATATGATGCGGCTTCCATTGAATTTCTCCCTTTCAGGCCTTTACGACCTGGTTGTGCGAAATTTTTTACAGCGTGACGGCCTCGACGGACGCATGTCAAATGGCACGCTTTGCTCGCCATAGTCTGCAAGTCTGGTCTTCAGCAGAGAAGGTCCACCGGCGCGGCGTTGTTCTGTTAAATTCCGCCCATCCCGGAAATAATGCTCCAAGGCCTCGCCGACTGTTTCAGTGGCTGGAACATTAGGGATCGGTACGCCCGCGAGAGGGAGAAGATTAGCTCCGAAACTTCCGGTCTCGTGGACCACTATGTCCAGGGCACAATCCCGCATTTCGGGGTCGAGAGGGGCCTCCGCAAACCCACTTTCAATGCGATTCAGGTCACCTGACGCCATGTGGTCTGCCCCTGAGCAGCACATGTTACAAGACTAGGCTAATGCGTGATCCCTGTTTGGTCAATCGCGCGATATCGCCAAGCTTCAATTTCGACCGTGCCATTGTCTGGTGCGAACACGCGACCGGGCTCGACCTCGGCACGCATGAGGCGCGAGTAGCCAGCCACAACAACCGCCAGGACCTCCGCCAGTTGTCTCTCGACGCGCCCGCCCGCCACGAAGTCCCCCGATCAAATCCCCCGAAACCCGGCCTACCAAAGCATAGCCCCGAAATTCCTGCCGCTTTGGTTAGGCTGATGTCCGCAAAGGGAGCAGAAATATATTCTCAATTCCCCTCTCCTGACACACGGTCGCAGTGCAGCTGATTTCTAAAATCAAGAAATCGAGACGGAGTTTCTACGCGCAATTTGAATTTCAGAGTTTTCACACAGCCTGGGTCACTTTCGACCGAGTCCGTAGGCTTTGCCTGCCATTTGATGTCCGCTTTGCCCCAAAAGCAACCGATACCGGGGCCAGGTCAAGAGCGTTGTGTTTGGCCGGACGCCTGTGATTCAAACTCCCAAACTGGGAGCTTCGAATCATGCGCTAGAACTCGCCGACTATGAATGGGCCGCGATCAAGCCGACGCTACCCAACAAGCCGCGTGGCGTTCCTCGGGTGAACGACCGTCGTGTTCTCAATGGCATCTTCTGGGTCCTGCGATCTGGAGCACCATCGCGCGATCTGCCGGATGCGTTCGGTCCCTACACCTGTCCCTGTCGTAAATCAAATCCGAACATATTGGTGTGTAGCCCGCCGAGAACTGGACGACAAAGAATGCTTCCGGCCCGCTCGACGGCGCGCGAGACCGGCGCGTCCTTCTCCAAGGATAGATGCGTGCGTACCTCATTATAATATTTCATGTACGACAGCAGTAGGTGACATAGGTGGCGCTCGCCGAACACAACAACGTGGTCAAGACACTCCCGTCGGATCGAACCGATCAGGCGTTCGGCATATCCGTTTTGCCAAGGGGAGCGTGGCGATGTCGGCCGGTCGCGAATGCCCATTGATCGAAGTCTTCGGATGAAGACTTCGCCATCGGCCCCATCCCGGTCACGGATCAGATAGTGGGGAGCCTGTTCCCAACCGCATGCTTCCGTGATCTGATTTGCGATCCATTCTGCAGTAGGATGAACTGTGACGCCAAACCACAAAATTTGTCGTCGGCCGTGCCCCGTGATCAGAAATCCATAGAGCAGGCGCAACGAGATCGTTGGAACGACGAACAGATCCATCGCGGCGATGCCGTCGGCATGATTATGAAGGAACGTCCTCCAACCTTGCGACGGTGGTTCTCGTCTTTTGACTATATATTTGGCCACGCTCGTCTGCCCGACATCGATTCCGAGCTTGAGCAACTCTCCGTGGATCCGCGGCGGCCGAGTGGACCCGGGGATTTTCACCCCGAGTCCCTCACAGATTCCGGACTTGATACTCTCGCATCATCCGGCTCGTGCCACCGCTTGAAGGCTGCCGCCTTCCGTTGAATATCGGGCTCCTCCCGTTGCCGGTTGACCCAATCTCAACGGCGATGACCTGCTCGCTTCGCTCCACGGGCATTACCCCGCTTCATCACTACTACCAAGCAGTCCGCCCCTGGTCGGCGCATCGGTACTTTCGGCCTCGCGGTTTTGGCCGCTTGTGCCTTTTCCCTTGCCATCGCCGTCCAGGTTCTCAAGTTCCGTGCAAAAGCCCGAATGAGAGTCACGCCTCCTCAACACCGGACACCGCATGGCCAATAGGTAGGTTTCCGCCATACTTTTCCCGGAGCTAGGGAGAGGCCCCGGTTTTGATGTCATCTGAATCCGTTTTCGATGCTTCGCCAGAGGTTCGCTTGCGCTCGTCTCTCTCATCCATACTTGACGTGATCAACGTCACGCCTTTTGACCATAACGTTCACCACCGCGGCTTTTGACCGAAGCAGCTTATGGCAGTTTGAAGCCTCCCCCTACAGGACGGCTCCGAAGGGTCCTCCTTCATCTTTCGCACAGCATGACGCTCGCGCGTCTTCTTGACACAACTCCCCACAGCGGATTGGCGATGCTCATCTCGCGGATGAGCTTGCGTATCTCCGGTGGTACAGTTGGTCGGCCACCACGGCGCCTCGACTTCCAGCGCCAATACGATCTGAAGCCGGCGCGGTGCCATTTTATGACGGTCTCCGGCTTCACAATCGCCAGTGCGTTTAGGACGGTTGGCGCCAATCGATACAGCCCAGCAAAGATCAAGCGGTCCATGGCGCTGAACGTCTGCCTCTTGGGCGAATGCCGCCTCAGTATGCTAATCTGATGCCGGAGGACCAGAATCTCGGCTGCCAACGAAGCAGGTGACCGGAACAACCCGACCAACGCCGTCCAGATAAGGCTGAGAGCTTCCCTCATAGGACAGAAGGATTGCGTGATTCTGCCTCAGTTGTCAGCCCGATTGGGTTTACGACAGGGACACCGGGTCATCCGTGACTAAGCGGCGATTGTCGTACTCGACAACAGCGCGGACTTTTGCAACTCTAACTGTGATCACAGATCACGGCAAGCAGAACCAAGGCGCTCCTCCAGTTCAGCGCTGATCTTGCCGGAGAATAAACAGCCGCAGTCCACGCGGCCGTATCAGGGAGATGAACGTCGATGTCCAACAACGATCAATTCACGCGCCGCGGCCTGTTGAAGACCGCCGGCGGCATCGCGCTGGTATCGGGAATTTCCACGCCGGCGATTTTGCGCGCACAGACCGCCGACGTCATCAAGATCGGTCATTTGACGCCGCGCACCGGCTTTCTCGGGCCGCTTGGCGAATATGCAGTGATGGCGGTCGATCTCGCGGTCGAGGAAATCAACGCGTCCGGCGGCATGATGGGACGCAAGGTCGAACTCTTGAAAGAGGATTCGGTCAATCCACAGACCGCCTCGACCAAGGCCGAACGCATGATCGAGCGCGACAAGGTCGCCTGCATCATCGGCGAAATTTCATCGGCGTCCTGCCTGACCATCGCGCAGGTCGCGCAACGCAACAAGACCTTGTACATTAACTCCGGCGGTAATTCGGATGCGCTGCGCGGCTCCGATTGCAAGCGCTATATGTTCCATGTCGAATCGCAGAATTCGATGTATGTGAAAACCGTCGGACGGTCGCTGCTGCGCGACGGACTGGTCAAGGGTAAGAAGTGGTATTCGCTGACGGCGGATTATGCGTTCGGCCATGACCTCCTGAAAGTTTCCAAGCGCTTCATGGAAGCCAACGGCGGCAATTTCGCCGGCGACGATCTGGTGCCGACCGATGCCGCCGATTTCTCCGCTTACCTCTTGAAAATCCGCGAGGCCAAGCCGGATCTGGTCGTGATCAATCTCGCAGGCAACCAGACCACCAATTTCCTCAAGCAATATGCCGAGTTCGGCTTGAAGTTTCCCGTCGGCGGATTCGGATTCGACACCGCGCTGGCCTGGGCGGCCGGCAAGGGCAACTTCGTCGGCACCTGGCCGGTAGTCTGGCATCATCTGATCGAAACGCCCGGCACCAAGGCGTTCGTTGCGACCTTCACCAAGAAATATTCCAAGCCGCCGGAGAACCAGGCCTGGGGCGACTACATCGCTACCAAGATCGTCGCGCAGACTGTCAACGAACTGAAAACGACGGACTCGACCAAGATCATCGAACACTTCGAGAAGGGCGCGAAGTTCGATCTGCTGAAGACGCGGCCGGGCTACTTCCGCGCCTCGGATCATCAATTGATGCATGAAATGTATGCGGTGACCGCGCTTCCCGCCGACCAGATCAATAATCAGTGGGACATCTTCTCCTCGAGCCCGGCGGTGCCGGGTCCCAGTGAAGATCTCGAAGTGATCGCCGCCACCAAGGAAGAGAACAGCTGCACGTTCCCGACCTGATCGCCTGACACCGAGCGCGATCGGCAAATGTGGAACCCGGTTTTGCGTCCGATCGCGCTCCAATAAGACAAGCGTCTCTCCGGAATTTCCGGAGAGAGGTGTTCTGTCCTGTCACCTCGTTCGTAACTTTCGCTGGAGCGCGGCCCGCGCCTAGGCGCGTATTCTTGGAGCCTTTTTCTTGCGGCAAACCGGATTCCATTTTGCCGGAAAATGCTCGTGGAGCCAGAGCCATGTCCGCCATGTTGTTAGCGCAGCAAATCCTCAACGGGCTGCTTGACGGCGTCTATTATCTCCTGATCGCGCTCGGACTGTCGCTGATCTTCTCGCTCGGTGGCATCGTCAATCTGGCGCATGGCGCCTTCTATGCGATCGGCGCCTATCTCACTTTGGTACTGTCGCCCTATCTCGGCTTCGGCGGGTCGTTCGTGGCCGCACCGGTCGTAGTCGCCTTGTTCGGCGTGGTAATCGAGCGCACGCTGTTCCGCCGCTTCTATCGCTCCGATCCGATCCTTTCGCTGCTGATGACATTCGGTCTCGCCATGGTGGCCGAGCAGGTGCTGCGAATGATCTTCGGCGCGTCGCCATTGTCCTATTCAATACCGCCTTGGCTGCGCGGACAGGTCGCGATCGGCAGCTTCATCTATTCGTTTTATCGCGTGGTTCTGCTCGGCATCGCCGCGATCTGCATCGCCGGCCTGTGGCTGCTGCTGCAAAAAACTTCCTTCGGCCGCGTGGTGCGCGCCGGCGTACAGAACCCCGATATGGTCGGCGCGCTCGGCATCTCGTTGCAGCCTTATATGTCCGCAGTGGCGGCGCTCGGCATTGGGCTCGCCGGACTTGCCGGCGTGCTGCTGGCGCCGATCTATTCCATCCATCCGGCAATGGGCCAGGAAATCATCACGCCCGCGTTCGTCGTCGTGGTCATCGGCGGTCTCGGATCGTTCTGGGGCGTGGTTGCCGCGGCATTGCTGGTCGGCCTCGTCAAGGGTGTCATGGTCGGCATCGGCTATTCCGCGGCTTCCACCGCGGCGATCTATCTCCTGATGCTTCTGGTGCTGCTGTTCCGGCCGCGCGGCCTGTTCGGCGAACGCATCACGCGGTTCGAGTGAGGCGGCCCGAGATGTGGAAGCGTCTGCCCATTCCGTTATTGATCACCGCGTTTGGGCTCATCATGCTGCCGCCGGTGCTGCTCGGGCTCGGCCTCACCATGACATCGGCCACCGAGGTCGTAACTTACGCCATGGCCTGCATGGCCCTGAACATTCTGGTCGGGCATACCGGTCTCGTCTCCTTCGGCCACGGCGCCTGGTTTGGTCTTGCGGCCTATGCGGCGGCGCTGCTCCAGCGCAACCTGATGCCGGACTCGTTTTTCGGCCCGACGATTGCGGGCGTTCTGATCGTGGCCGCGGTCGCCACCGCATTCGGATTCCTGATTCTAAGGCGGCGCGGGGTGTATTTCTCGCTGCTGACGCTGGCCCTCGCGGCCATGCTTTACGCGGTGTCGTTTCGCTGGACGGAAGTCACCGGCGGCGAGAACGGCCTTGGCGGCATCACACGACCGACGCTGTTCGGCTTCAACCTGGAATCCTCCACCGTCTATTACTGGTTTGTCGCTGTTATCGCCTTCCTGGTGCTGGCCCTGCTATGGCGCTTTCATAATTCGACCGTCGGCAGCGTGCTGGTGGCGATCCGCGAGAACGAGCAGCGCGCACGCTTCCTCGGTTATCCAACCAACCGCTACAAGCTCGCCGCCTTCGTGCTGTCCGCAGGCATCACCGGGCTTGCCGGCATTCTGTTGCTTTACCAGAACCGCATGACCTCGGCCGATCCGATTTCGGTGTCCTTCTCCGGTGATTTGCTGGCGATGGTCGTAATCGGCGGCATGCGCAGTTTCCTGGGCCCCGCGCTCGGGGCGCTGTTCTTCATTCTGTTCCGCGAATTTTTGGGCATCTACAGCGAGAACTGGCTGTTCTGGTTTGGCCTGGTGTTCGTCGCTTTCATCGTATTTTCGCCGACCGGTCTGGTCGGCGTCGGCGAGCGGCTGATCGCGCCGTTCCGCAAGAAGACAACAGAAGATGCCGCGATGTCGGCGCGCCGGATCGAAGTGCTGCCGCTGCCCGAATTCCTGCGCCCCAAAACTCACGTGGACGGGGCCGTGCTTTCCGCCCGCCACATCGTCAAGAGTTTCGGCGGCATCCGGGCGGTGCAGGGCATCGACATTTCGGTCGCCGACCGCACGCTGCACGCGCTGATCGGGCCCAATGGCGCCGGCAAGACTACGGCGTTCAATCTCCTGTCCGGCATGTTTCCGCCGGACGAGGGTGCGGTATCGCTGCTGGGCCAGCCGATCGCAGGACATGCGCCGGAGGAAATCGCGCACGCCGGCATTGGCCGCTCGTTCCAGATCACCAACCTGTTTCCGGCCCTGAGTGTCGGGGAAAACATCCGGCTTGCCGTGCAGGCGCGGCATCCCCGCCGCTTCGATCCCCTTACGAGCGCCTTGTCGATCGATGCGATCAATGCCGAGACCGACGCCACGATCCGCTATCTCGGCCTTGCCGGCATCGAAAAGGCCGAAGCCGGCATGTTGTCCTATGGCGGCCAGCGACTGCTCGACATGGGCGTGGCGCTCGCCACAGCGCCGCGCGTGCTGCTGCTGGACGAGCCGCTCGCGGGGCTTGCCGCGGCCGAACGCGAGCGCATCGGCGCTATCATCAAGCGTATCTCGGCCGATCTGCCGGTGCTGCTGGTCGAGCACGACATCGACCGGGTGTTTCAGCTCGCCGATCAGGTCACGGTCATGAATGAAGGCCGGGTATTGCTCGACGGCTCGGTCGAGGACGCGCGCGCTAGCCCGGAGGTGCAGGAAATCTATATCGGCTCAGGCACAACCGAGATTGCCGCGCGCCCACGCGAAACCGCCGCCCGCGTCAATGCGCTGCTGACCGCAACGCATGTCGATACCTTCTACGGCAAGAGCCACATCCTCAACGATGTGAACTTCAGCCTGCATGAAAACGAGATCATTGCGCTGCTGGGCCGCAACGGCGCCGGCAAGTCGACGCTGCTGAAAACGTTGATCGGAATTGCGCCGGCGTCGAACGGATCGATCAAGCTTGCGGACAGCGAGTTGATCGGACTTTCGTCCGCGCAGGCCGCCCAGCTCGGCATCGGTTATGTGCCGCAGGGCCGCGGCCTGTTCGCCGGCATGAGCGTCGAGCAGAACCTGGAGCTCGGCGGGCTGAAGCGGCAGACCGGCAACGGCGTGCACTGGACGCGCGAGCGTATCTACGAATATTTCCCGCGGATTCGCGAACGGCTTGATAGCCCCGCGGATTATCTCTCCGGCGGCGAACAGCAGATGGTCGCGGTGGCCCGCGCGCTGTCGGGCGACGTGCGGGTACTATTGCTCGACGAACCCTTCGAGGGCCTCGCGCCGACCGTGGTGGAGCAATTGTTCGAGACCTTCGATCGGCTACGCAAGGAAATCGCGATCATCATTGTCGATCACAATCTCGATCTGGCGCTGGCACTGTCCGATACCACGGTGGCGCTGGAGCGTGGCCGGGTGATTCACGAGGGGCCCTCCAAAGCCTTGCGCGACGATCTCGATCTGCGCCGCAAGGTACTCTGGCTGTGAGATTTTGTCAGAAAGCAAAATGGCAAGTAGTGAACGCAATGTCGCTATCGTCGGCTCCGGCCTCATCGGACGCGCTTGGGCCCCGAGAAGGCAGCGCCCCGCCCGATCCGCGACGAGCTACATGGGTTGGCGCGCCACGGGTTGGCCGCCTACGTCAAATTTGCGACCAATGTCTCAGTTGGGTCGATGCTGTCGAAAAAAGCCTCGCCATAATTGGCTTTGCTGTTGGGGGGCGATTTCGGCCTATTCCTGGTCTGGCGTTGCCGCCTGATCGGCGAACACCAGAACCGACCTGCCAAGCCTCTTACGCAATCGGCGTACACACTCCATCTGTTGGCGGGCCGAGTAGACGCAGCGCCATCGTCTTGAGGTTCTGCACAATAGCGACGAGGTGGAACTCGTTGCGTGCGCCGGTGAGACCGCGTAGGCGCATACGCTCGAAGCCGTGCTGGACCTTCAGGTGTGCAAAACGCATCTCTAGTTTTTTGCGTGCATTGCTCGATCGCTCGAACGCGGGCGTGCCCTTGAGTGACCGGTGTGTGTACCGAAAACCTAAAACCGAATGTACTGGTAATGAAGTCCGCCCAAGATGGCGTGCGAACTTATGACGCCGGATCGCTGGACCGGACGGGAGACAGGCGCATCCTTGTTCAATGACCGATGCGTTCTAACGCCGTTGTAATAGGCCGCATAGTTTTTGAGAATCTGGCGCAGATGTTCCTTGCCCAAGACGATGATGTGGTCCACACACTGCCGCCGGATCGACCCGATCAACCGTTCGGCAAAGCCATTCTGCCAGGGTGAGGCCGGTGCGATAGGCTTGTCTCGGATGCCCATGGCACGCAGTCGGCGTGTGACGACGGCACCATAGATCCGATCACGGTCCCGGATCATGTAGCGCGGAGCCTCGTTCCAGGGGAATGCTTCCGTTATTTGGCGCGCAACCCATTCGGCGTTCGGATTTGTTGTGACGTTGATCCAGACAAGGTCTCTGCGGTTTAGCCGAACGATGACGAAGGCATAAAGCAGTTTGAAGCCAATGGTCGGGACGACGAACAAATCCATAGCGGCAATGTCCGGCGCGTGGTTATGCAGAAAAGTGCACCATCCCTGGCTTGGCGGCCCACGTCGCTTGACCATGTATTTGGCGACGCTTGATTGAGCGACGGCAAGGCCGAGCTTGAGTAATTCGCCGTGAATGCGCGGCGCGCCCCAAAGTGGATTCTCGATGCTCATCCGCCGGATCAGCGCGCGCAATTCCGACTCGATCTGCGGCCGCCCTCCCCAATGACTTCCAACGCCAATAACAACGAAAGCCGGCCCGATGCCAACGCACCAGCGTTTCAGGCTGGATAATCCTCACGACCTTCAAGATCGAAGGAAACCATCGATACATCTGAAGGAAGAACCAGCGATCGTTGTTCGTGAGCCAGGGCCGGCCGAGCCTCTTGCGCCGCAGAACGATCAACTGATGTCGGAGCGCAGCATTCTCAGCCTCAAGCCGGCTCTTCGACTTGAATGGCGAGGCCAGCACGGCCAGAACAAAGCAAATCAGCGCGATCATCTCGCCAATTTAGCCGATTCTATCATTCGATAAATCCGGATAGG
>JBATYU010000969.1:0-3433 GCA_049674245.1 Bradyrhizobium sp.
GCACTTTGATTGGAGCGCATCACAATTCTTGACCAAGCAGGTTCAGGTGGGTCTGGTAGGCTACGCCTACAAGGACATCGGGTGTGATAGCGGTTCGGGCGATCGCGTCGGTTGCTTCCAGTCGCAGGTGTTCGGCATCGGGCCGCAGTTTGGCTACCTCTTTGCGCTCAGCCAAGGCCTTCAGGGTTACATCAACGTCAAGGCCTACGCAGAATTCGCTGGCTCGGATCGCGCGACCGGCTGGAATACTTGGCTAACATTTGTCATTTCGCCCGCGGCAGCCCCACCGCCAGCCCCGAGCCGGATGATTACGAAATAACCTCAACGTTTAGATAATCCCGCCGTCGAGCAGCTCATCGCGAAGCTAACCTCCGTCACCCTATTGATCGGACCACCTCAGCTACCGGTTTGCCCGCAGCCGTCAGCACTTCAACCTGCCGTACAGTGGATGATCGACTTTCCGAATGCGATGAAATATTATTAGTGTCTGCATTAGAGCGAAGTCACCCGACCATGACGCTCAAGCACGCGCTCGCCACCATCATTCTAATGCTGAACTTTGCTGCGCCCGTGGCTGCTGGCCCGTTCGATGATGCAACGAATGCGTATGCCAGACGCGACTACGCAAAGGCCCTGCGGCTTATTCGTCCACTGGCCAATGATGGCGACGCTGCAGCCCAGTTCAATCTCGGGTTAATGTATGTGACTGGCCAGGGCGTGCAGCAGGACAATGCTGCCGCGGCATTATGGTTTCGGAAGGCTGCAGAGCAAGGCTACGCCCTCGCCCAATCCAATCTCGGGACCCTGTATCTCTACGGCCGAGGCGTGGCGCAGGACGATACCGAGGCAGTAATGTGGTTTCGGAAGGCTGCGGACCAAAGCGACGCCGTCGCCGAGTTTCTACTTGGGAACCAATACGCAAACGGCAAAGGCGTACCGCAGGACTATAGTGAGGCGATCATCTGGTTTCAGAGGGCTGCCGAGCAAGACCATGCCGTCGCCAAGCTCTATCTTGGGGTCATGTACGCCGAAGGCCGAGGCGTGCCGCAGGACTATGTTCGTGCCCACATGTGGTTCAGTCTATCGGCGGCACAGGGTGAGCAAAGAGCGGTCAAGACTTGGCCGAACGGAGGATGACCCCAGCGCAGATAGCTGAAGCGCAGAAGCTCGCACGCGACTGGAAGCCAGCTACGCAACCAACTCCTCATTAAAGGAGTGTGCTCTGCGGCCTGTTCCTCAAATACAACCGGACGACGCCGCGCGGTCAGCTCCGCTTGGAAACGCTATGGCACCGTCGGCCACATCGGCAGCTGACAAAGATTTTATTGGTGATGGTGCGGTTGTCTCTTATCTAACCAACAAAGGAGACAACCAAGAAACTTACGGCAATGGCACTAGCCTCTGCGTTCGCGCTCTCCAGCACCTGCGCATTTGCCCACACAGTTCGTCACAAGTCGAACGTCAGGACCCATCCCATGTATAGGGATGCTGCGCCGTCAGTCGTCTCGCATCCGAAATATGGCAATGCGAACGGCAATTTCAGCGGAACGGGGAACCGCGATGTGTGGGGCCACTGGGGCGCCTACTATGGGCCCATGATTCCCTCAGGCGCCGGCGGTAGGTGAAAGCGCTAATGCGGGCGAGACCGTAGCCGCCGCCGATTGGTTGCGGCAATCGGAACCGGTGATGCCTTCGCCAAGGGGCGTGACTTCGCCGCATGGCTCGGCCTGGTCCCGAAGCAAATCTCGACCGATGATCGCACCATCCTGGGTAAAGATATCCGGACTGGCTCGCGGCATCGGGCCAGCAGTGGACGGTGCCGATCGGCGGCGGCGGCGGCGGTCGAGTTTTCAGAGTAATACGTCCGACCGGCACTCCGGCCTGGCAATTGCGGGCTACTGTCGCGCTTCTGTTCCCAGTCAAATGACGTGGCGGCCTGGGCGCGCAACGAGACTGTGCCTCGGTGTCCGCAGGGGGTCAAAGTCGGAATAACTCAGTCGGAGCAAATGTCTTCCGGGTTACCCCTGAGAGCGGACATCGTTCGATGCGGTCGGCATGTCGCAAACGTGCCAGACTCGGACACAATCACGGGATCGGCGCGAGTCTCTGTAGGCCAATGATCCGCCGCCTTTATGGCGCGCCATTCAGAACAAAACTGCGAACTCTTATGTTTTTGAAGTAACGATATAATTTTTGTCTTCTGAAAGATGCATTTTGCTTTGCCCGGTTTTTGACCTCGCAGGGTCAAACGAAGCGCTATTCATCCAACGCGATCGGTCAGGTGGAATTGACCAATCGACGAAACTCCACGCGCGGCCGCCAAGGCCAAAGGCTCGACCAGCAGGCCTTGTCGTTCATAACGGCGGCGCGTTCGGCTAAAGCGCACGACAACAGCGTATCTGACGCTTTTCGCCTTCGCATGCCGCGACAGCAGCGCATCGCCAGCGGGCAAGAACTCGAGACCATCGAGACCGACGCAGTCCAGACATGCCGGGCCGGGATTTTCCATCATCAGGAGGTCACCGGTTTTGCCGCATCGGTGACACTTCCACTCCCTGTCCAATGGCTGGACCACCACCAGATCCGGGGCACGGCTTGCTTTCTCTACCAAGCGTTGGCGTTTCCGCTGGGAAAGCTCTTGCGATACCCAATGGGTCCGGTACAGCGCTTCGATCGTTGGGTCACCGCTTCGGCTGAAACGCAGCGTCTGACGCCACGGACTGCGCGCGATATAACTCGTCGGGCTCGCGGACAAGCCTCTTCGGGCCGCCCAGGACCGAAACAGTTTCATGGCTTCCGATATGCGTGGCAGGTTGGTCTGGACAGCACGTTCGAGGTAGTCGATCTGACCTCGCCGCCACTGTTCCACCTTCCCGCCATCCAACCACCCGATCCCGACGAGCACGTCGATCGAGCTTGCATAGCCTTGGCCGGCCAGCGCCGCCTCCGCGGCCTTGACGACACGCTGCGCAAGTGCGTTCCGGTTCTTCGGGTTCATCGCTGCAAAAACCCCGGTGCTGAAACGCAGCGTCCACGCGCGATGCGCGCCGAATGTTTCAGCCATTATCCATCGAGCAGCGTCAGATTTTCAAGGTCTTGTTGACGTTGTTTCGTCCGTCGATCATAGCTGGCTTGGTTCTTGGTGCAGACGAGGCTATAGGGCCGGCCGCGACGATCGGTCGCCGCATCAAGGTCGCATCGCGCTTTCCGGATCGTCTCCGCGACGTGACCGCGGGCGCCTTCGGCAGCCTTCAAGGTCCATATCCTACGCGCGGGATCGGCGAGAAAGCGCCCCAAATCGACACAATGCGGGCAACGACAGGCGAGGTCATTCGCGCGGCTCCAGTCTCCCGGCGCCTCTAGAGGTTCCGCTACGCGGGCCCGCAGGTGATCGCGACAGGCGATGCGTAGTCGCTGGACTGCGGTCTTATCC
>JBATYU010000970.1:0-8324 GCA_049674245.1 Bradyrhizobium sp.
CACCAATCGAGAAGGGTTCTTGTCCTTTCCGAAGACGTCCTGCAGCAACTCCGAAGCGCCATCGGCGACTTTCGGCTGATCGCGCACATCTCCCGATGTGGCCATCGACACTCCGAGCCGGACGATCCGAGCAATGCGGTCGAGCGATCCCAAATGCTGCCGTGCCACGGCGAGGCCGTTGAGCGCCGCAAGACGAGCCGCCTTTTGTCCGGTTTCGACATCGAATTCCGCGCCGACGCGACCGATGAATTTCGCCCCGTGACCTTCCGTTGGCAACATTCCGGTCAGAAAAAGCAGATTCCCGGTCTGCACCGCTTCCACATAAACACCGAACGGCTGAGGCGGTACTGGGAGCTTGATGCCGAGTTCCTTCAGCCGCTGCTCGGCCTTGGCGGGCCGCGAGCGTTGGAGGGCTACCATTTGCCGACGTGCGAACCGCCGTCGACGTGCAGCACCTCCCCGGTTACTTGATCGGCTTCCGTCAGATAGACGATCGCGTCCACGATGTCCTTCACGCTGGAAATCTGTCCCATCGGCTGCAGCGTCTTGAGAAACTCTTTTGGATCATCCTTGTGCATCGGTGTATCGACAATACCCGGCGCGACGGCGTTCACGCGGATGCCCTGTTTCACGTATTCCATCGCCAGGCTCCGCGTGACGGCCTGAAGGCCGCCTTTGGTGATCATCGCAATCGCGGCGTTTACGCCAGCGATCGGGTGGTCCACCATCGTTGATGTGATATTGACGATGCTGCCGCCAGACTTCTGGGTCAGCATCTGCTTGACAGCAAGCTGGCTGATGAAGAGAAAGCCATCGATGTTGACGGAAACAAGAGACCGCAGATCTTCAACCGTGTATTCGGTGAAACGCTTCGCGAAGAAAATGCCGGCGTTGTTCACGAGCGCGTCGATCGAACCAAATTGACTCGTGGCGACTTCGACGATCTTCTCCGCGGTGGCAAATTCGGCGATGTTTCCGTCAACCAACGCAAGTCCGTCTGACGGCGTGAACCTGTTCGACCTGCTAATATTTCTGGAATTCGCCACCACCCTGTAACCGCGGTCCAGGAAGGTCCTCACCAGACCGGCTCCGATACCTTGCGAGCCGCCGGTCACGATCACGGTTTTCCGCGCATTTGTCTTTTCCGAGCTCATCGTCTTCTCCATTGAGATAACCCAGATCGCCTTCGCAGGGGCGGAGGTTGACAGGTCCTGATGGGGGCACTTTGTGAGGCGATCCCTTGGTCCGCCATCCACCCTTCGGAAAGAGCGGGTCATATCAAAGTATGAATGTGCCGGCGCCGCAGTGTCGGATTTTCCAGGCGCGTCCTACGACGTGGGTAGCCGCGTTCTCTAACACCAACGTATGGTCGAGGTGAGACCAGCGTTGAATGGAAGAGGTGACGGTACCGCGTACTAGGATCGGTCATTCTCGAACAAGGAAGGCCAGCCATGCCGCTCTTACGTTTTGACCTTATCGAGGGCCGTTCCGAATCAGAAATCAGGAAGATTCTCGATGCGACCCATGAGGTCCTGCTCGAGACCCTCAAAGTGCCGAAGCACGATCGCTACCAGGTCGTACACGAGCACAAGCGGTCTCGCATGATCGTGGAAGACACCGGTTTGGGATTTGTCAGGTCGGACCACGTGCTCCTGCTTCAAGTCACCAGCCGCCCGCGAAGCCGCGAGATGAAGGAAAACTTCTATCGCCTGCTGGTTGAAAGACTTGCCACGCGCTGCGGAATATCCCCGAACGATGTCATCGTGAATTTTGTGACGAATGCCGATGAAGATTGGTCATTCGGCGCTGGTCGGGCGCAGTTTCTGACCGGAGAGCTGCCGACGGGTTTGCAAGCCAAAGCCCGCGTTGGGTCACCAGCATGAATATGAACGCCGATATTTCGGTTCCGGCGGTCAACGCGATCGCCGCCTTTGCAAATCGCGCATCGGCGAGAGCTCTGAAGCCGGACATCCGCAAGCTCTTCAAGCGCAACATCCTCGACAGCCTCGGTTGCGCGATCGCCGCGCTGCCCGGTGCTCCATTCGCGGCGTTGCGCGAACAATTCGCGGAATATCGTTCTGATGGCTCGTGCTCACTAATCGGTGGCGGTAAGACGGCGCCCGACCAGGCCGCGCTGTTCAATTCGGGATTGGTTCGCTACGTCGATCTGCTCGACAGCTACATGTCTCCGGGAGGGCTGTGCCATCCCGGAGACAATTTCGGCACCATCCTCGCGGCGGCGGAACATGCGCGAGCCTCAGGCGAAGAGTTCATGCTCGCGCTCGCTATTGCGTTCGAGATCCAGTGCAGGTTCACCGCCATGGTTCCTGTCATGGCAAAGGGTTTCAATCACGCGATCCAGCTTGCGATCTCGACTGCCGCCGGCACGGGAAAGTTGTTTGGATTGTCGGAGGAGCAGATCGCGCATGCGATATCGATCGCAACTGTCGACAACGTCTCCCTCGCTTGCGTCCATGTAGAGCCGGTCTCGCAATGGAAGGGATTTTCACCGGGGATGACGGGCATGCGCGCGATTTATTCGGCATCGCTCGCCAAGCGCGGCTTCACCGGACCATCGGGGTTGTTCGAAGGCCCGAACGGGCTGCAGAGGATGTTTGACCAGAAGGTCGATGTCGATTGGTCCGACGATTCCCTGGAAATCATCGAGCAGACTGTCCTGAAGAAGTACTGTTCGCTCATCCATGGTCAACCCGTGCTGGAGGCCGTTCTGAAGCTCAAACGCGACAACGGCCTGACGGCAGACGAAGTCGATAGCGTCCTGTGTGATATCTTTCAATCCGGCTTCGACATCGCCGGTGGCGGCGCCTTCGGTTCCAAGGACAGACCGCGGACCAAAGAGCAGGCGGACTACAATCTGAAATATTTGATCGCTGCGGCACTTCTGGACGATGCGGTCGGACCGGCGCAGCTCGAGCCATCGCGTATCCGGGCCGGCGACGCGCAGGCGCTGCTGGCCAAAGTCGAGATCCACCCGGACAAAATACTCACGGCAAGATATCCGCGCGAACTTGGCACCCGCATCACGATCCGGACCAAGACTGGAAAAATCTTTGATCGCGAGCAGTCCGACTACGAAGGTGGTCTCGGGAACCCGCTCTCGTGGGAACGAGAGGTCGAGAAATTCAACTGGCTGAGCGAACCCTTTGCGGATGCGGCGCTTCGAAACGACATCATCGAATTGGTTGCCGACCTCGACCAACATTCGATCGAGGACCTGATGAATCTTCTCACAAAGGTCAGTCCTAGAGCCGTCTTCCCGGTTACTCGCCACACATTCCAATAAGTTTCGATCGTACCCAGAGAGGAAGACAAACATGCCAATGATTTCATGCGATATGCGCTACGGCCGGACCGACGAGCAGAAACGGGCGCTTTCGGCCGGCCTGCTTCGTGTCGTCAGCGAGGCGACTGGCGAGCCGCCGGACAATATCTTCTTCGTGATCCGCGAGGGCCGCGGGATCAATTTTGTCGAACACGGCAAGCATCTTCCTGAATTTGTCGAAGGCAACGCCAACGACAAAGACCTAATCGCAAGTCTGAAGTGAGGGAGACGACACATGCCGTTCATCGAATGCCACATCGCCGCCGGTCTTTCCCAGCCTCAAAAAGCGAAGCTGATCCGGGATATCGTGAAGGTGACCCATCAATCGATCGGTTCGGATCCGAAGATAATTAACGTGATCCTGCATGAGCACCCCGAACACAACATGGCTGTCTCGGGACGCGTCTACGGCGAGGCTTCGAAGTAGGCTCGCCCAAATAGCTTGAGACAAACCGAAAGCAGCAAAACCACAACAGAATGCGCACTGCGGCGGGTGCAGAAATCATCATTCGACGCAGCTTCCTCTATAGCCCTCATCTTTCTAGGTGCTCAAATGAACAAACCCACAAGCATTCGGCAGATCAGACTTGAGCGCCGTTCGCCGTCTTACTGGCGAGTGACGTTTGATCTTCCACCCCTGAATATTTTCGGTCCGCTCGAGATCCCGAGACTGGAGACGATCATCAAGTCGATCGAAACCGATGAGCGTGTGAAGGTGGTGGTTTTTGACAGCGCGATCGAAGGGTTTTTTCTGACCCACTATGATTTTCTGGCGAAGCTCGAGGAAACAACGAGTCTACCCTTGGGTGCGACCGGCCTGCAGCCTCTGCCCGATATGCTAGCGCGCTTGAGCCGCGCTCCGGTCGTATCGATTGCGTCAATTCGCGGGCGCGCAACTGGAGTGGGTAGCGAACTTGCTTTGGCCAGCGACTTGCGGTTCGCGAGTCGAGAAAAGGCAATTCTTTCACAATGGGAAGTTGGCGCCGGATTGGTGCCAGGCGGCGGTCCGATGGCGAGATTGCCGCGCTTGATGGGTCGTGGCCGAGCTTTGGAAGTGTTGCTGGGTGCCGACGATATCGATGGCGATCTTGCGCAGGTCTACGGTTACGTGAATCGTTCGCTGCCCGATTCGGAGCTCGACGGATTTGTCGATGCGCTTGCAACAAGGATTGCGTCATTCGACAAACAGGCAATCGCTGACACGAAGCGATTGGTCGACATCGCCAGCCTGCCTTCCGACGCGGAAATCGCGCCAGAATGGGGCGCATTCATTACTTCGCTACAGCGTCCTGCCACGCAGGCGAGGATCAATAAGTTGATGGAACTTGGCTTTCACAAACCAGGCGATGTGGAAACACGTCTCGGCCATTACGTTGGCCAACTCGGAAATCAGTAGACCACAACCGGAGCGACGTGAAGCGTTGTGGCGCGCGCAAAACCTCTCGAGCATTCAGGAGATGATCATGACGATAACGACCAGGTTGACCAAACGCTTTGGCATCAGGCATCCGATTGTGCTGGCGCCCATGGTGCCGGCCTCAGGGGGAGCATTGGCTTCAGCGGTAGCTGCGGCTGGAGGACTCGGACTGCTGGGTGGCGGTTATGTCGACCGCGTTTGGTTTGAAGCCGAATCGGCAAAGGTAACTCGACCCGACGTCGGAGTCGGGTTCATCACCTGGACTATTCCGGAGGATCCGGGATTGCTCGATGTGGCGCTCGAACGGCATCCGCGCGCGATGATGCTTTCCTTCTCGGACCCGGGCCCTTACGCCAAGCGTATAAAGAACGCCGGCGTGCCGCTTATTTGTCAGGTACATACCCTGGATCACGCGTTCCACGCGGTCGATGTCGGCGCGGACGTCGTCGTGGCTCAGGGGACCGAAGCTGGCGGACATGGCTGGGCGTTACGTTCCACGATGCCATTTGTTCCGTCGGTGGTGGATGCGTTGACTGCACGAGCACCGAAAGTCCTCGTGCTTGCCGCGGGTGGCATTGCCGATGGCCGAGGCCTTGCGGCATCGCTCATGCTCGGAGCCGACGGTGTGCTGATGGGCACCAGATTTTGGGCAACGCAGGAAGCACTCATCCCGGACGCGGCAAAGGTAAAAGTCCTGGCGGCGACCGGGGATGAAACCATACGCACCAGCGTATACGACATCGTCCGAGGAAGAATTTGGCCGCCGGGCTATGCCGGCCGGCTCATGCGGAATGACTTTATCGAGAAGTGGCAAGGTCGCGAAAAGGAACTCGCACAAGTGCACGAAGAGGAATTGCGTAAGGTCGAGGAAGCTCAGAAATCCGATGATTTCGAGACAGCCAACGTAACTGTCGGCGAGACCATAGGGCTGGTTCACGATATTCCGAAAGCAGGCGACTTGATCAATCGAATCGTTGCCGAAGCCTCCGACAGGCTGATGAGATTCGCACCTGCGCTCGCAGCCTGAGGCCGCCGCCTCACATATGGGGTCATCTCATGACAAAATTGACGATCAACGGTGAACAGAAATCGTTCGATGCTCCACCCGACATGCCACTGCTCTGGGTGCTTCGTGACATCCTCGGTTTGACCGGAACGAAGTTTGGTTGCGGCATCGCGCAATGCGGCGCATGCACCGTGCACATCGACGGCAAGCCGGTGCGCTCGTGCATGCTGCCGGTTGGCGCCGTACGCGACCGCGCCGTTACCACCATCGAAGGCATCGGTGCGACGCCTGCCGGCGCGAAGGTGCAGAAAGCCTGGCTCGATCTGGAAGTGATCCAGTGCGGCTATTGCCAGTCGGGCCAGATCATGTCCGCAGCGGCTCTGCTCGCGGCCACGCCCAATCCCGATGATTCCGATATCGACGCCGCGATGGCGGGGAATATCTGTCGTTGTGGAACCTATGTTCGTATTCGCGCTGCGATCAAGCAAGCGGCTTCCGGACGTCAGTCGTGAGGGCTACGCCATGACAGTCATAGCAAGGATGCCAGATGTTTCGCGGCGCGGCCTGCTGACGGGCGGTTTGGCGAGCGGTTTCCTGCTCGCCTTTCATCTTCCCGTCCGCGCGACAAACGAGCCGGTGCAACCGCCCGACGTGACCGACGGCAGGTTCGCGCCTAACGCCTTCATCCGCATTGATCATCCCGGAACGACGACGCTGGTCATGCCCCAGGTCGAGATGGGGCAAGGCACCTATACTTCGATATCGATGATCCTGGCTGAGGAGCTCGATGCCGATTTTGCGCAGGTGACGCTCGAGCATGCGCCGCCGAGCGACAAGCTCTACGGCAATCCCCTTTTCGGCATTCAGGCCACCGGCAATTCGAATTCGGTTCGGGCCTGGTGGAAGCCGTTGCGCACTGCCGGCGCCAACGCGCGCGCCATGCTGGTTCAGGCCGCTGCTCGGGAATGGAATGTCGATCCGGCAAGCTGCACGACCGCCAATAGCGAGGTCATGCACAAGGCGAGCGGGCGCCAGCTTTCCTATGGTGAGCTGGCGCTTGCGGCAAGCAGCGAGGTACCACCAAAGGACGTCCCGCTGAAGGACCCCAGGGATTTCGTGCTGATTGGCAAGCCGCTAAAGCGGCTCGATACCCCCGACAAGGTCAACGGCAAGGCCGTTTACGGCATCGACGCGATGCTGCCCGATATGAAATTCGCAACCCTGAAGGCCTGTCCGGTGTTCGGCGGCAAGGTCGGCAAGGTCGACGATAGCGCGGCAAAAAAAATCCCGGGTGTGCAGAAGGTAGTGGTTCTTGACGATATGGTCGCCGTGGTCGGCGATCACATGTGGGCGGCGAAGAAAGGCCTCGACGCGCTTGTGATAGATTGGGAAGAAGGACCGAATGCGAATCTTAGTTTAGAGGATATCTGGCAGGATCTACGCGCAGCAAGCGAGAAGGACGGTGTGGTCGCGAAATCGCGAGGCGACATCGTCAAGGGCCTTGCCACCGGCGACAAGCTTGAAGCGTCGTACGAGCTGCCGTTTCTCGCGCATGCGACCATGGAGCCGGTCAACGCGACGGTTCATCTCAAGCCCGACTCCTGCGAAATCTGGACCGGCACACAGGTCATCGCGCGCGTGCAGTCGGAGGCGGCGAAGGCGGCCGGACTCCCGGTCGAGAAAGTGATCGCCAACAACCACCTGCTCGGCGGCGGCTTTGGCCGCAAGCTCGAGCCCGACATGGTGGTGGCGGCGGTTCGAATCGCGAAGCATGTAGACGGACCGGTCAAGGTGTTATGGACGCGCGAGGAGGACATCCAGCACGACGTCTATCGTCCGGTCTATCGCGACACCATTGCCGCGACCCTGTCCGACGGCAAGATCGTCGGCTGGAAGTATCGCGTCAGCGGCTCGTCGATCATGGCGCGCTGGTTTCCGCCGGGGTTCCAGAAGGGCATCGATATCGACGCCGTCGATAGCGCCATCGACATGCCCTACGACATTCCCAATTTCCATGTCGAATATGTCCGCGCCGAGCCGCGCGCGGTGTCGACCGGGTTCTGGCGCGGCGTCGGTCCCAATAACAATGTATTTGCGATCGAATGTTTCATGGACGAGCTGGCGCGGAAGGCCGGCAATGATCCGGTTGAGTTCCGCCGCTCGATGCTGGGAACCCAGCCGCGCTTTCTCGCTGCGCTCAATCTCGCGGCAGAAAAATCCGATTGGGGCCAACCGCTGCCGGCGCGGGTCGGGCGCGGCGTCTGCCTGCAGCCGTCGTTTGCCAGCTTTATTGCGACCGTCGTGGAAGCCGAGGTCGACGAG
Organism: Bradyrhizobium sp.; assembly: GCA_049674245.1. GTDB lineage: Bacteria > Pseudomonadota > Alphaproteobacteria > Rhizobiales > Xanthobacteraceae > Bradyrhizobium. Next base: position 8,089 of record JBATYU010000970.1, read on the forward strand.
CAGGGTCAGGTGCATCTACGTCGCGTCATCTCTGCGGTCGACACCGGCATCGCTGTCAATCCCGACACGATCAGGGCCCAGCTCGAAGGCGGGCTGATCTTCGGCCTGACCGCGGCACTTTACGGGGAGATCACCATCGCCAAGGGCCGCGTCCAGCAATCGAACTTCAACGACTATCGCATGCTGCGGATCGACCAGGCGCCGAAGATCGAGATCCATCTCATCCGGAGCGGTGA
>JBATYU010000971.1:0-20846 GCA_049674245.1 Bradyrhizobium sp.
GTGTTCGCAGGCGAGGTCGCCTCCGCCATGCCGACAAGATGTCCGAAACCCGCGCTCGCCAGCGCGCCAGCGAGCGCGCCCGCCACTATTGCCAGCGCCAAGGCGGCCGCCACCGCGGCAAACCGGCGCTTCGGCTTGGTCGCTTCAACCTTGGGGCCTTCAACCTTGGCCACCTCAATCTTGGGCGCTTCAACCTTGGGCGCATCGGCTTTGGGGGCCTCGTCGTCGGGCGCGATCGGGGGAGCCTCGACGACGCTGATTTCCGGCGCGCAAGCCGCCAGCGGCTCGCTCCTGGCCTCCGATGAAGAGGAAACGCACAGCCCGGCACTGAGGGAGCCGGTTTCACCGCTGGTCTGCTCGGCCTGTTGGTCGTTCACGTCAAAATCTCCAGTGAAGCTTGACCATTTGGTAACTTTTACTCCTTGCGAAATCGTTACCGCGGCCCCGTTTCAGGCCGTGTTACCGAAATTTTAGGAACTCTTCCGGTCCGGCTTTCGTTTGCTGCCCTGCGGCAAACCGCGACGGCTCCGTTTGCGCCGGCGTATTTCAGGACTAACATAGTGTCGGGACGAGTGTGGTGGTTCAGAAGTTCGCTTCAATGTTGCCGCGAGTTCGCCAAGCGAACTTCGGATTCGGGACACTAGCCAGAAAGCCGGGGCGCCATGGCGATCGAAAAATGCATCAACGAATTTGGCGTCGATGACGTCATCTTTGAGGAAGGCTCGACCGGGCGCGAACTGTTCGTCGTGCTCGACGGCAAGGTCGATATCGCCAAGGTCAACGGTGCCAACAAGACCGTGATCGTGACGCTCGGCAAGGGCGAATTCTTCGGCGAGATGGCCGTGATCGACGGCTCATCGCGTTCAGCCACAGCCATCGCCGCCGCGCCAAACACCCGCGTGATGCGGATCAATCACGCCCGGTTTGTCTACCTGGTCAGCCAGCAACCGGCGTTTGCGCTGATGATCATGGACGCGCTGAGCAAACGCCTGCGAGCGTCCAACGCCGTCACCTTCCGGACCCCGGCGAACCCATGAGCGACCGCAGGCCAAGCCCATTCAAGACTTTGCTCGACAGCGACGTCTGCTCCCTGATCCTGGCGGCGCCGGGCGTTTACCAGATCCGCTTCAAGAACCGCGCGGCGAACGCCTATCTCGTGGTCGGCAGCAGGCGGACCATCATGATCGATGTCGGGCTGTCGACCAACTACCCGCATTTGCTGACCTGCCTCGAACACGTCGGCATCGCGCCTGATACGATCGACATGGTCGTGCTCAGCCACGAGCATCTCGATCATATCGGCGCGGCCTATCATTTCGGCGGCCGCGCGTTGATCGCCGCGCATCGGCTCGCCGCCAACAAGATCATGCTGCGCGACGACTTCTCGATGTTGCGCAAGATGTTCAACGAGCCGAACGGGCCGATCAATGTCGATATCTGGCTCGAAGAAGGCAATCTGATCGACCTCGGCAATTTCCGCCTCACCGTGATGTACACGCCCGGCCACACCTCGGCCTGCATCAGCCTGTTCGATCATGAAAAGGGGCTGTTGTTCGCCGCCGACACGCTGATGCCTGGCGGCGTGATGGGTGGTGTATTCGGCTCGGGCTCCATCGCCGACTACATCCAGTCGCTGGAGCGGCTGAAGGGCCTGAATTCCAAAATCCTGTTGTCCGGTCACGGCCGCCTGTCGGATGCGCCGCAGGACGACGTGCGGATCGCGATCCAGCGGTCGCATGGCCTCTTGGAGGATACCGCGCAATTGTTCGACGCGCTCGACGCGCGCTCGAATTTCGAGCCGATCATGCAGTCGGTGCGCGACCTCAACAAGCTCGACGACAACTGAAGCGGGTTCGGCTGCGCTTCAAGCACGCTCGATGACGCCTGAGGCACATCGCTCGCGTTTGACAAACGGCCTGGCTGCCTGTTCAAAGGCAGCAACAGGCAGCGTAAATGAAAACGGGGGCGAAACGAGCCATGAAGTTTTACGACTCGATCGGGCCAAATCCGCGCATTGTCCGCATCTTCATGGCCGAGAAGGGCATCGAGATGCCGAAGCAGACCGTCGATCTGCGCGGCGGAGAAAACCGGCAAGAAGCGCATCTGAAGCGCAATCCGCACGGCCAGATGCCGACGCTCGAGCTCTATGACGGCAGCTATCTCTCGGAGATCACCGCGATCTGCGAATATCTGGAGGAGAAGCAGCCGCAGCCTGCGATGATCGGCGCGACGCCGGAACAACGTGCCGAGTGCCGGATGTGGACCCGGCGCGTCGATCTCAACATCTGCGAGCCACTCGCCAATGGTTACCGGTTCGGCGAAGCGTTGAAATTCTTCGAAAAACGGATTCCGGTCGTGCCCGAGGCATCGCCCGGCCTCAAGATGATCGCCGCGAACCGGCTGCAATGGCTGAACGCGCAGATGGCCGGCAAGGAATATCTTTGCGGCAAGCGCTTCACGCTCGCCGACATCCTGCTCTACTGCTGGATCGATTTCGGTGGCCAGGTCGGCCAGCCGCTCGATCCTGCCAATGGCAATCTTGTCGCCTGGTTCGCGCGCGTGGCAGAGCGGCCAACGGTGAAGGCTTAACGTCATTGCTACGACGCGCGTTGGTGCTGTTTCAATTTTCAAAGAGCAAGAAGAAACGAATCCACCCATCCTGCCCGGCGTCGGCGACGATCGCGAGCGCCCCTCAGAGGAGCGGGGCGCCCGAGGCGCACAGGAAGATTGACTCACTTCTCTCAGGACAACTAACGTAGCCGTAACGAGAACCGGATCCGAGAGAATAGTGACCGAAGTGAAGCTAGCCGGCGAGCACATTCCAGCGGCCGCGAAGCCAGCTTCGCCCCTGCGCAACGCGATACGATGGGCCGCGCATTTCGATTCCTACGATATCGCGAGCGTCGTGCTTCTGGCCGCCCTCGTCGTCGTCGCACTGTTTACTTACACGGACTATGCGATCTCGAACGATGAAGGCGTGCAGTACCACTACGGCGAATTGATCATCGCCTATTATACGAGCGGCCTCAAGGACCAGAGCGTGTTCGGCTTCCAGAACCTCTATCTCTATGGAGGCCTGTTCGACATCATTGCCATCGCCCTCAGTCATATGGTCCCGATCGATCCGTACGACCTGCGCCATATTCTGTGCGCGCTGATCGGCATCGGCGGGATTGGCGCGGCCGCCGCGACGGCACGGCTGATCGCCGGTCCGCGCGCGGGCCTGATCGCCGCGATCAGCCTGACGTTATGCGGCGCCTGGTATGGCTCAATGTTCAACCACACCAAGGACATTCCCTTCGCTGCCGCGATGATCGCAGCGACGCTGTTCCTGATCCGCATCGCGCGAGCCCTGCCCTCGCCCCGCCTCGCCGACATTGCAGCGTTCGGACTTCTTGCCGGAGCCGCACTCGGCACGCGAGTGATCGGTTTGCTGCTGGTGATCTACGCCGGCCTTGCGATCGTCCTGTACCTGCCTCGGCCCTGGCTGGGCCACAGCCGCATCCAGTTGCGCTTCGCGGTCAGTTCATTCGTATGGATGCTGCCGGCGCTGACGCTCGCCTATGTCATCATGATCCTCGCCTGGCCCTGGGCGGCGCTGGCACCGCTCAATCCGATCCGCGGCCTGCTTGCATTCTCCGAGTTTAACTACGCCATCCGTACGGTCCTGGTCGGCCAAATCTACGAGATGGCGAACGTCCCGCGGTCTTATGTGCCGATCTACATTGCGATCCGCGTGCCGCTGCTCACGCTATCGGGCGCAGCGTTGGCGATGATTTCGGTACAATTGCTGGATCGCGCATCGGATCCTGAGCGGCAGCAACACAGGCAGATCACCCTGGTCTCGCTGATGGTGATCTTTCCGCTGGCCTGCCAGGTGATCTGGCACGGCCCCGCCTTCACCGGACTGCGTCACTTCCTGTTTTTGATCCCCTTGCTGGCGGTCCTGGCAGGTATCGGTCTCGACAAGGCTGTTGCGGCGCTCGAGACGCGCGGTCGCATGGTCACCTCCGGCGCGCTCGCCACCATCGTAGCCTGCTTCCTTTGGGACGCAGTGACCCTGGTCAGGCTGCATCCCTACGAAAACCTGTTCTACAACTCTCTGGTCGGAGGTCTCGAGGGGGCATCACGGCGCTATGACCTCGATTATTGGTTCAGCAGCATGCCCGAGGCGATCAATCAGCTGGAAGCCTATTTGCGCCGCACCAGGCCCGGCGATCCGAACTGGCCGACGCAGGTCTATTCGGTCGCGGTGTGCGGCGAGCGCCTCGCATTCGAGAAGGCGGTCACGCTCCCGCAACTGCACTGGGATTTCATGCCGCAATGGAACCAGTCCCAATTCTTCATCGCGCCAACTCATCTGAACTGCGATGGCGATCTCGATGGCGAGATCGTCGGCACGGTGGAACGGCTCGGTGTCACCATCGCCTACGTCAAGGACCGCCGGGCGTTGACCCGGCCGGTTGCTACGGCGACGCGGTGAACGATCCCGCTTGATCAGGCCGGCCCTGCATGCCGGGCCGTTACAGCTTGTGCCCTTTCTGACGAAGCAGCTGGGTCAGGCTTGCGCGCAAATCCTCAGCCGCCTTTCGACCGGTATCCTCGCCAATCTGTACGCTCTGGCGCCGAATCGCTTGCGACTTGTCGAGAAATTTCTGGCCAACCGGCTGGCGATAGAACGCCTCGATCTGGCGTAGCTCGTCCACCGAAAAGCTGTTGGCGTAGACTGTGGCGATGCTGTCGACCATCGCGTTATAATAGGGGGTATACGCATCCGCGACCGCGGGCATCATCGCGTCGTAATCGCGTTCGATTTCCGGCCTGTCCTGTGTCAAAGCGGGCTTGAGACCCAGCAGGATGACCGGCAGAAGCGCCTTGTACTGATCGGAAAGTTTCAGCGTGGTCACCAGCTCGCGCGCCACCGCCATGGCTTCGGGCGATGGTGTTTGCGCCGGTGCCGCGCCAATCGAAAACAGAAGCACGCTGCCGACAATCATCAGGCGTTTGATCGGGCGTAAGGACATAGGCTGGTTCCTCCGACGAATGATCAGGTACGCGTAGCCTGTCCCAGGCACAGCATCACGCGGCGCCTGGTTTGGTGGCCGCCACAGGCAGATCGGCGTGGCTCACATCGACGAACAGGGTGGGGACCTTCTGGGCCCGGTCCAGCAGCCATGCCAGCCCAACCATGATCGCGATGCCGCCGACGCTGACCAGCAGTTGCATCCAGAGCGCGCGCGCGCCGCCCGCGGCGTGCTGAACCAGGACCCAGTGCGCGCCAAACGACAGGAATACGCCGAAGCAAAACAGCGGCAGCGAGTGCTGGCCGCACAGCACCATCGGGCGCAGCCATTTGGAGGTGAGGATCTCCGCTTTGCGCGGAAAATACCGCGAGACCACCAGCGCCAGCGCGAGGAAGTGCGTGAAACGCAGCATATCGAGGTCGGTCTTGTCGATCGGATAGATCGCCTTGATCATCCATTTCGGCACCATGGCATCCAGGAACGGGATGTGCCAGGTCATCACGATCAGGAATGCGAAGGCCATCCACGCAAAGGCCACGATCAACGCGATGCGCGAGCGGATAATGGCCTGCAGCTGGTTGATGCCGCCGACGCCGCACCATGCCGCGAAGACAAACATCAATTGCCAGGCGAACGGATTGAAATACCAGTGTGTCCCGGGCGGGTAGGAAGCAAGATTCCAGTCGAACCAGCGCGCCAGAACATAGAGGATGACCGAGCCCAGCAAGGTCCAGTTCGGGCGGCGCAGCAGGCACCACAGGATCAGCGGTGACGCGGCGATCAGCGAGATATAGAGCGGCAGCACGTCAAGATCGACCGGCTTGTAGCGCAGCGTCAGCGCCTGCCCGATCAGGACGTCCGGGTGCTGGAGAAAACTGTGGACGTTGAATTCATCTTCATACATCGGGTTGTCGAATTTCCGCACGGTGCGCGCGATCTGCGCGGTGAACAGCAAAAACAGCATGATGTGGGCGACGTACATCTGCCAGACGCGCGTCCACAGCCGCTTGATGGCCGCGAGAAAATTCCCGGCGCGGATGATCGGACCATAGATGTAGCCGGCCAGGTAACCGGAAATGAACACGAAGAACTCGGCGGCGTCGCTGAAACCGTAATTGCGCAGCGTCAACCAGGAAACGAAGTCGTCCGGAATGTGATCGAGGAAAATCATCCACAGCCCTATGCCGCGGAACAGATCGAGCCGGAGGTCACGCTCGACCGTAAGCGAGAGAGGTGCAATATCCTGATCTGCCATATTGCCTGTCCGTTTCGTTCGGTTAGCTGTCGGGTTCGGCTGGCCCGGCTTGTTGCTGCCCGAGGCCCCGCGACAAGGCATGGCGATCGCGCTTCACAACTCTGAGGCCGGGTATTAGGTCGAAAAGGTCCTAATCGAAGTCCTTACAGTTTCGCAAAATAGCGAACTGGTCAAACGGCGGCCCCGGAATCATCGTTTCGGCGCGCGGACCATATGACTGATCGAAAAATCAGCTCGGTTCTAATATCTTGCAGTGCATCAATCCCCGCGCCTCGGCGCAGGCCCCGGGGCGCTCCCCGGTTGGACTTCAGTCGCCTCCCCCCGCCGCATGGGCTTTGCCTCCAACGCTCTTGGTTCGCGGGCCGTCCTTGTCGACGTAGTGCTTATACCACGACAGCAGCCATGCGGCGGCCGACATCATCAGGATTCCGCAAATACCGACCAGGACATGCAGGCCAAGGCCCGCCGAGAGCTCCGTCAGCACGAAATACCCTGTGAACCCCAGGGCCACGCCGAGGCAGAAAATCTCTAGCGAACGCTGCCCGCACAGGATCATGGGCCACAGCCAGCGGGAGTTCAAGCCTGGCCATCCTGCCGGTACGAACCGCACGGCAATCGCCGCCAGCGCGAGAAAGTGCGCGAATCGGAGCACGTCCAGGTCGGTCTTGTCGATCGGATAGATCCATCGCTCGAGCCATTGCGGCATCACGTGATCAAGCTGCGGGAAGTACCAGGTCAGGGTCACGCAGAACGCCACGAGCAGATAGGCGACCGAAATCCACAGCGTGACCGGCGAAGCCAGGATCCGCGACATCCGTTTCGTGCCCCCCAGCGCGCACCAGGCGCCGAACACGAACAGCAATTGCCAGGCAAAGGGGTTGAAGGACCAGAAACCCTTCGGATAGGCCACGAGGTGCAGATCGTACTTCCAGGAAAGCGCGTAAAGCGCGACCGAAAGTGCCAGCGTGAGATTGGCGCGCCACTTGATCAGCTGCAGGATCAGCGGCAGAAAAAGCATCATCACGATGTAGAGCGGCAACACGTCCATATTCAATGGGCGATACATCAATAGCAGCGCCTGAAACATGGCGATGCCGGGGTCTTTCAGGAAATACACGATCTCCATTTCTTCGGCGTAAAACGGCTTCTCGAGGTTGATGGCGACGTAGGAAACTTCCGCAACCAGGATCGCAAACAGCAACACGTGAGCGGCATAGATCTGCCAGACCCTTCGCAGGATACGCGCGGTCGCAATCACGAAGCCGGACTCAAGCATCGCACGGCCATAAACAAACGCCGCCGTGTAACCCGATATGAAAATGAAAATTTCCGCGGCGTCGCTGAATCCATAACTGCGGATCGTGAACCAGCTCAGCACATCGGGCGATACGTGATCGATGAAGATCAGCCAGAGCGCCAGCCCGCGAAAAAGATCCAGCCGCAATTCGCGCGCGCGCCCCGCGGGAAGCGAAACGACGGTCGCCGCCGGCGCGGCGTCCCGCGCGATCCTATCCGCTTCGCCCGCGAGAGGTGGTCCGGCAGCCCGGTCGGAAACCGATGTCATTTGGCCTGTCACGATGGAGGTTGCTTACGCGCTAGCGCGCAAAAGATAGTATCGACCAATAATCGGCGCGTCATTGGAAAGCGATGTCGCGATGACGCCGTAGCGACGGTCGCGGGTCAACGGCAGCCGGTCGCGGCGTGCGACACGCCACAGACCGGCACGATATCGTCAGCGTCTCGCCCGCGTCCAGTGGAACATCGCCGCTCGCCGCTGCCGCCGGTCATTTAGTTGATAGTTGACCCAGCCGCGCATACGGCTGCGACGATGAAGCCAGTCTTTGATGCAGACTGGATTGCTTCGCGGAGCCTGTCATCTCTGCGCGAGCGCTATTGCGCTCGTCGGGCGCGCGCATTCGCGCGACCCGTTGGCTCGCGATGACGTGGAGCTATTGGGGTCGAAGACCTACCCCTCATGAGAGGGGTTGGCGCGCTTCATGCCTGGTTTTTGGGAATGTATTTGCCCATGACGCATTTGTAACTTTGTAACTTCCACTCATGATACGGACCATTGGCGAGCCAATCGGCAAGGCCGATTTGCGCGTTGACCGTACAGGCAGTCATGGTGATGCCCGACTGCTCACTGGTGGTAACGACTTTCTCCAGGCAAAGCTGGCCGTTGCAGAGAATAGCGACAAGAGTAACAAGCATGGTGACCCTCGTTGATGAGGAATACCCGGTTAGCTCAGGCTATGCAGGGTTCATGCCACCTTTAGTTCGCGGTGCCCCGTTTGGTGTCTCTGCAGACTTTATTAACAGATAGTTAAATCACCACCGGCTTGTCCGGCAGTTCATTCGGCCCCGCCCTGTGCCTTGGGAAATGCGCCGCGAGCTGCCGCGACACCGCCTCGATCCCCTCGATGACGCCGCCCCTGAAATTGCCGAGCTTGAATTCGGCTTCCATGGCGCGGCAGATTTTTCCCCATCCGTTCGCGCCCACCTTGGCATCGATGCCGCGGTCGGCGACGATTTCGACGTCGCGGTCGGCCAATAGCAGATAGATCAGGACGCCGTTGTTATGGGCGGTGTCCCAGATCCGCAAATGCGAGAAAATGTCGAGCGCCCGCTCCCGCGCCGGCTGGTCGCGGAACAACGCCGCGCCGTCGAGCGCGCCTTCCACGACAAAACGGACCTGGCCGGAATGGGTGGCCTCGCCCACCTTGATCGCCTGCTCGATTTGACCCAGCACTTGCGGCGTAAAGATGCGCCGCACCCGCCAGCGGTGCTCGATCAGGTGTTTGCCGATGCGCTTGATCCCCATGGGCTTTTCTTTTACCAGCTTCCCGACGCGCCGCCGCCGCCAAAACTGCCGCCGCCGCCGCTGAAGGAGCCGCTGTCACTCGAACCGCCGCTGCTTCCGGAAAATGAGCCACCGTAACCGCCGCCCGACCAACCGCCTCCCCCGCCACCGCGGCCTGTCGGCTGCGGCGAGGTAATGCTGTCGCTGAACATCACGAAGATCGATGCGATCACGCCCGCGAGGATCGCCGCAAGCAGCGAGCCGAAAAGGTACCAGCCAATCAGCGTCACCAGACCGCCTGCCGCGACCGAGCCGAACAGCCGGCCGAGCATGCTCCGCATCATGCCGCCGAACAGCAGCACCGGGATGATGAGGAAGGGATTGAACAGGTCGGTGGGATCGAACGATCGCTGACTTTGCCAATGCGGCGGCTCCGGCGCCGGCAACGGCTCGCCGTCGATTACCCGGATGATGCGGTCGACGCCGGCGGTGATGCCGCCGACAAAATCGCCGGCCTTGAATTTCGGTGTGATGACCTCATCGATGATGCGCTTGGTGGTGACGTCGGTGAGCGCGCCTTCCAGGCCGTAACCGACTTCGATGCGCAGATGGCGGTCGTTCTTGGCGATCACCATGAGCGCACCGTCGTCGATCTTCTTGCGCCCGATCTTCCAGGCATCCGCGACCCGGATCGAATATTGCTCGATGGTCTCGGGCTCCGTCGTCGGCACGATCAGCACCGCGATCTGGCTACCCTTCCGTGTTTCCAGGGCCTTCAGGGTCTGCGTCAGCGCCGCGATATCGCCGCTCGAGAGCGTGCCGGTCTGGTCGACCACCCGCCCGGTGAGCGGCGGCACCGCAACGTCGGCCGCGGCTGCGAAAGCCCAGCACATCAGCAGCGCAAGAAGGGAGGCTCTTGCAGCGTTCATGGCGGTCAAGCCGATCGTCCGATTATTTGGCGGGCGCAGGTGTCGGATTGAAATCGACCTTGGGCGCGGTCGAGATTTCCTTTTCGTTGTCGACCGTAAAATTCGGCTTTTCCTTGTAACCGAATGCCATCGCGGTGAGGTTGGTCGGGAACGAGCGAATGGTGACGTTATAGTCCTGCACCGACTTGATGTAGCGGTTGCGCGCCACCGTGATGCGGTTCTCGGTGCCTTCGAGCTGCGACATCAGATCGTGAAACAGCGCGTCCGATTTGAGCTGCGGGTAGTTCTCGGTCACCACCAGCAACCTCGACAGGGCGCTGGAGAGCTCGCCCTGCGCCGCCTGGAATTTTTGGAACGCCGCGGGATCGTTGAGCACTTCAGGGGTGGCCTGGATGCTGCCGACCTTGGCGCGCGCGTTGGTGACCCCTAGCAGCACGTCCTTTTCCTGCTGCGCAAAGCCCTTCACCGAATTGACGAGGTTCGGCACCAGATCGGCGCGGCGCTGATACTGGTTGACGACTTCGGACCAGTTCGATTTGACCTGCTCGTCATTGCTCTGGATGGCGTTGTAGCCGCAATTGGTGAGGCTCAAGGTCGCCAGTGCCGCCAGCATCGTCCACAATTTACGCATCGAAATCTCTCCCGGTTGAAATTTTGCCGCAAGGTATCAGAACGATCCTGTCAGGTAAGTGGCGAAAGTCGCTTCGGGCGGCAAATTTGCCGCGAACGCAATTATTCATTTTTCCGTCATGGCCGGGCATAGCCGTCCAGAAGGACGGCATCGCTTCCGCTCGCCTATGCCCGGCCATCCACGCCTTTCTTGTCGCCGCGCCCTCAAAACGTGGATGACCGGGACAAGCCCGGCCATGCCGGTCAGGTTAGCCGATATCCCGCAGCACCGCTTCGACCGCCTTGCGCTCCTCGGTGGTGAGCGCCGCCTGCGGCGCGACGGGATCCCCGACGTCATAACCCTGAATTGCAAGGCCAGCCTTGATGCAGGCGGCGAGATTGTAGCGCGCGAAGGCCTCGTTGATCCGCCACAGCCGGCGCTGCAGGACCAGCGCATCGTCCCAGCGCTTGGCCGCGCAGAGGTTGTAGAGCTCGACGCTCTGGCGCGGGATGATGCAAGCCGGCCCCGCCATCCACCCGACCCCGCCGATCAGCATCACCGCGGCAGGGATGTGCGCCGAGGCCGAGAACACGCGGATGGCGTCGCCGCAACGGTTCATGATCGACAACAGCCGCCCGGTATTGGTCGAGGCATCCTTGATGTAGCCGATGCGCGGATGCGCCGAAAGACGCGCGATCACATCGAGCGACAGGTCCGAGCGCTGGAATTGCGGATTGGTGTAGATGACGACGGGGATATCGACCGCGTCCGCAATGCTGCGGAAATAGGATTCGACGCTCGCATCGCCGAGCGGGAAATACGCTTCCAGGATCGCCAGAATGCCGTCGGCGCCGAGCCTCTGATAGGCCTTGGCCTGCGCCACCGCGTCCGCGGTCGACGTCGAGACCACGCCCGCGACCACCGGCACGCGGCCGTGCGCCGCTTCGATCGTGGTCTGCACCACGCTCGCGCGCTGCGCGGCATCGAGATAGGCGAATTCGCCGGTCGAGCCGAGCGGCGTCAGTCCATGCACGCCTGACTTGATGAGATCGTCACAGAGACGGCCGAGCACATCGGTGCGTATCCTGCCGTCGGCGTGAAGGGGCGAAACGAGATAGGGGAAAACGCCGTGGAAATCAGCCATTTCAGGCACCGAGCCGCTGAGAGATGATCTCGTGTCTTGGCCCGCGTCCGCGACCGAGTCAATTCGGCTCCCGTTCCCCGAAGAAGGCCCGATCGCCCCCGAATGGAGCGGCCGGGCCGTCAGCCCTCGTCTGTCCGCGGACTATGACAGGAAGCTGCGGTCCAGCCCCAGCTGCCCCGCAAAGGGCGTCTCCCTTTTCAGCGCTTCGCGCAAGGGTTCGAGTGCGAGGATGTCGGCCGTGTACCTCGCAAGCTTCGGATATTGGCCCGGATCGATGGTGAAGCCGAGATACTGATAGTTGATCAGGTTTGACACGATACTGATATCCGCAAGGCTCAAGGCCGGTCCGGCCAGGAACTTGCCGTCGATCCGGGATTCCAGATAGCCGAAGATCTTCGGCCGCTGCTGCGCCAAGAGCTCGTCGATCAATACCTGATCGGTCGCGGCCCTGTAGATCTGGGGACTGATCACCCTCTGAAAGAACAACCCGCGGCTGAAAGTGCGGAATATCCAGCCAGCCGTCGAAGAACATCGCCTGACTGAATTCCCTGTCGCCGTCGGGCAGGATCGGCGGCGCCGGCTTCTTGCGTTCCAGGTAGACGCAGATGGAGGTGGATTCGGCGGTCGAGAATTCGCCGTCCTGCATCACCGGGATCAGTCCGGTCGGGCTCAGCGCTGTCCAGTTTCGCGGCGGAATGAACGGAATCACCGCCCCCTCGAGCGAGTAGTCGATGTTCTTGAGGATCGCGGTGACGATCGCCTTGCGCGTGTGAACCGAAATCGGAATGCCGTAGATCTTGATCATGACTTCTCCTTGCATTGCCGACGCGGGAGATCGGCGCAGCCGATCGCGTTGCCCGGACGCATATTGCTTCCGGGTTGGGTTGGACGACGGATTTGAAAGCGCGCTTAAGCGGCCTTGAGGACTGGAAACTGAATCTCCACCAGCGCGCTTTCGAAACCGGGCGGCCCGATCACCGATTCCAGGAACACCTCGCGGCAAGGACCGGCGACCTCGTAGCCGTTGGCCTCGATCCACATGCCGATCGTGCCGAACGCAGAATGGCTCGCCACATTCGTCCCAGGCCTGACGATCGTCGCCATCGTATCGACTGCCGGCAGCTCGCCGGCCGTCAGCATATGGCTACCGGTGATCCGCACATTCGCATTCGAGGCGCGCGTCAGCGAGAAGCCGATTTCGAGATCGAGCTTTTCGCCGTCGAGGTCGTTGCGCGCAACCGCGATCAACTTGTCGCGCAGCGCCGGGCGGATCAGCCGGGCACCGTCCTCGGCGACGGTGCGGACCATCTGCACCGCTTCATCCAGGTTCTCGCAGGCGCAACGCAGCGACAGAAAAGGGGTGGCGGCGACCTGTTTGACGACGACGTCGTAATCACCGATCCCTCCCTTGCGATCGATCTGCGCGATACGGGATTCGATGTGGCGCAACCGGCTCTCCTCCTCGCGCAGCGACTGCGCGAGCTGGGCCTGCTTCATGGTGAGCATGGCGCGCAGCTCGGTCGGCGAAACGCCGTTCTTCAGGAGCGGTGCGATCTGTTCGAGCGATAGACCGAGCTCCTTCAGCGCGAGAATGCTGTTCAGCCGCGGCAATTGCCGGATGCTGTAGTAGCGATAGCCGGTCTGCGGATCGATATGCGCAGGCTGCAACAGGCCAAGCTGGTCGTAGAACCGCAATTGCCGCCCGGAAACCTGCGCGATCTGGGCAAATTCGCCGATACGAAACATACTTCTGTCCGCCCTCCTGCCGCTCGTCTGGGGCGGATTATCGCGGTTTGACGCTACGTCAAAGTCAAGCGGAAGTTTTTCGGACCCGCCCGCGAGTCGGGCGAACGGGCGAACCATGCGATTCCCACGAAATCCGATAACGCCCCGTAGAACCTCGATAAATTGGCAAGGATCGGCCATATGTGGAGCAGTCAGGGCACCCGCCTTCGTCTGTCCGCGGCCTACGACAGAAAACTGCGGTCGAGCCCCATCTGCTCCACAAATGGCTTCTCGTCCGCGAGTGCGCGCTGGTAGGCATCGAGTGCTGCGATCTCGCGGAGATATTTCGCCAGTTTCGGATACTGCCCGGCGTCGATCTTGAACCCCATATACTGATAGACAATGAAGTTCGAGGTGATGGCGATATCGGCCAGCGTCAGCGTGTTGGCGACCAGGAATTTCCCGTCGATCTGGCAGTTGAGATAGTCAAGAATCTTCGGCTGCACATTCTTGAGGACGTTGTCGACGACGGCCTTGTCGGTCGGCACCTTGTTGATGGTGGGGCCGACGATGGTCTGATGAAACAGCGGATGCACGACGTTGCGGAAGATGGTTCCTCCCGCATAGGCGTCGAACCAGAGCGCGCGGCCGTAGTCCCTGGCATCGGCCGGCAGGATCGGTGGGGAAGGATGTTTTTTCTCCAGATACAGGCAGATCGCGTTTGAATCGGCGAGCGTGTAGTCGCCATCCTGCAGAACGGGAATCATGCCCGTCGGGCTCAGCGTATTCCAGTTGGCCGGCGGATTGCCGGGCACGACCGGAATCACGACCTCGAACTTGTATTCGATCTTCTTGAGGATCGCGGTGATGATTGCCTTGCGGGTATGAACCGATAGCGGGACGCCGTGGATCGTGATCATGACTTCTCCTTGTATTACCGCGGGCCCAAATTGGCGCAGCGGATCGCATTGCCCGGACGCGCATTGCGTCCGGGTCGGGTTTCCACGATGGACTTGAGAACGGGCTTAAGCGGCCTTTGCGGACCGGAAATTGAATCTCCTAGAGCGAGATGACTTTTCTTCGAATCGCCATCCCGCTCTATTTTTTTGTTTGAGCATGATCTTTTTCGGAAAACCGGTATCCACTTTTCCCGGATCATGCTCTAGCCGGCGATGAAGGCCGTCAGATCGCCGCTGACGCGGTCACGTTCGGTGAGCACGATACCATGCGATGCATCCGGATATTCGATCAGCTGGGATTGCGCGATCCCCGCGGCGGTTGCTTTCGCCAGGACGAACGGGACCGGATTGTCGGCGGTGCCGTGCAAGACCAGCGTCGGCACCTTCACCGATGCGAGTTCGGGCCGGAAATCGGTTTTGCCGAAGGCGTCGACACAGGCCGCGGTCGCCGCGACGCTGGCCTGCATCGCCATGGCAAGCGTTGCGTCGACCATTTCCGGTGTAACCGGGTTGGTCGCGGGCCGCTTGGCGTCGAGAAACACGTCCCTGAGCAGACCCGCAAGATAGGCCCTGCGGTCGCCGAGCACGCCCCTTTTGATGCCGTCGAACACCTCGCCGTCGATGCCGCCGGGGTTATTCTCGGTTTTCAGGAGATCATACGCGGCCGCCGCCACCAGCGCCGCCTTGGCGACGTTGCGGCCCTGGTGGCGCGAGAAATAGCGAACGACTTCGCCGCCGCCCACGGAATAGCCGACCAGGGTCGCATCGCGCACGCCGGTCTGCTCGATCACGGCGGCGAGGTCGTCGGCAAAGGTGTCGAAGTCATAACCCGACGCGGGCTTCGAGGAGCGGCCGAAACCGCGACGATCGTAAGTGATCACCCGCATGCCCGCCTTGGACAGCGCCGCGGCTTGATAATCCCAGACATCGGCGTCGAGCGGCCAGGCATGCGTCATCACCACGGCGCGGCCGGTTCCGCCGGTATCCTTCACGAACAGTTCGGTGCCGTCCTTGGTCCTGATTTTTGCGGTTTGGGCGCGCGCCAGACCGGGCAGCGTTAGCGCGGAAGCGGCGGCGAGAGCGCCACCAAGAAAGACACGGCGGGTTGTCATGTTCGGGCTCCTCTGGTGCGAGGAGCGCGTTATACCGGTTTGACGCCGCGTCAAAGTCAAGCGGGAATTTTTCGGGCCGATGGGCAGTCTACAGACCGAGGCGAACCATGTGATCGAGCGGCCGGAATCCCAGGAATGTTCTGCAAAACCTCGATAAGTCCGGATGGATCGACCATGCCAGCGGCCATGCTGCGTCTCCCGTTGAAATTCGGCTGCCTGGCGATCGCTCTCCTTTGGCTCGACGCCGCGCAAGCGAGCGAATGCCCGTCGTCGGGATCGGAGATCGCAACCGATCGTCCCGATGTGACCAATTCCAGCCTCGTTGTGCCGGCCGGCAGCATCCAAAGCGAGAACGGCATCAATACCTCGCGCCAAGGCGCGGGTGCCGGATTTGACGGCACCAACAGCCGGTTGAGATTCGGCGTCGCGCCGTGCCTGGAAGTGCTGGTCGATATACCGAGCTACGTCGGGCGGCTCTCAGGCAGCATCGACACCGGCTTCACCAATGTCACACCCGCCATCAAATGGCAGGTCAGCACGCTGCCGGAGCACTCCAGCCTGTCGGTCGTCGTGGGCGCGGGACTGCCGACGGGAACGCCTGGGATCACCGGCCCCGGCCTGCAACCCTACCTGCAATTCCCGTGGGCGCATGAACTCGGCGGCGGCTGGGGGATCAGCGGCATGTTCACAAGCTTTTTCCGGCCTTCGGACTTCACCAACCATCAAACGAGCGAAGCAACGTTCGTCATCGAGAGAAAAATCAGCGAAAAGATGTCGATGTTCGCCGAATATGTCGGCGACTATCCGTCACGCGGCGCCAGCATCGCGCTGTTCAATTTCGGCGGCGGATATTTGTTGAGCCGGACCCAGCAGATCGATTTCCACGTGGCGTTCGGCCTCAACCGCAATTCACCGAACTACATCATCGGCGTCGGCTATTCGTTCCGGCTGGACAATGTGTTGAACAGGGCGCGATGAGCGCAACGGGTACGCCAAATCCTATTGCAGCCCATCCAGCTTGTAGGACGCCTGCAGGAAGGCGCCAAAGCGCTCGGTGCGAACCGGCAGCGTCTGGCAGGGACACCCTTGACTGAAAGTATCGGAGTTGCCGGGCGCCCACATCGCCCAATAGCGGCCGCCCGCGCCGACGCTGAACGATTGTGCGATCGCATATGACAGGATCGCTTCGAGCTGCACGCCGCGCCCGGCGGCGGTCTCGCCGGAGATCGTATTGCTGACGTCGAACCGCTGCAGATGATTGTCGGTGCCGGCGAACGACACGAACGGCAGGTAGGCAGCATCCGAGGTCAAGGTCAGCCGGTCGGTGACCTTGACAACGCTGTTGATGCCGATCCGCATCGAATTCCATTTGTCGTCTTCGGTGATGCCGAGGACGGAATTCGCAAGCGCGGGGACGCAGTCGGAATTGCTGTTGGCGATCTGCACGCAACCAAAGGCCTGCTTGTTCTCCCGGAAATAGTTGTAGCCGATGAAGCCGCCGACATTGGCGCTGGGTCCGCGGAACACCGAATAGCCGACGTCGAATGTGGCGTAGGCCAAGTCTCCCTTCACCGTTGAAAGCGTATTCGAATAGGGAATGGCGTCGAACAGCAGCCAGTCCTCGTCATGCATGTTGCCCGACAACAGCTTGCCGCCGCCGACAAAACCTTTCACAAAGATATTTGTCGGCGTGTCGACGCGGCCGAACAGTTCGCCTGAGGCCGCCGTCGAGTCATAGGTCAGCCGCGATATCAGCTGGTTCTGCTGCGCCGGATCGAACGATGCGCCGAGATCCTTCTGGAATTTCCCGGAAGAGTACCAGACGCGTCCGCCGACTTCGATTTCCGCGTCCGGAATGTAGCCGGGGTCGGTGGCGCCCCTCAGGCGATAATCCGACGCCGACGGCTCCCACTGCGCTGAGAGGTCTTCGCCGATCTTGTAGTTGATGCCCACTTTGAGCGTTTGCAGGTTCTGGCTGACGCTGGTGGTGCCGCCCGGAGTTGAGAAGGCGAATGGAAACGGCAGAACAAAGCTTCCAGGTGTCGAAGTGCTGAGGGCGCCAAAATTCGCGTAGTCGTATTCCAGCTTAACCGACCAGGCCGGCGTGAGCGCCTTTTCGACGCCGGCGCCAACGGTCCACCCCCATTGCACCCCGTCAAAGCTCGTCGCCGGTGGACTGGCATTAAAGCCGCTGAAGTTGGTCGTGATATCGATCTGCTCCTGCAGCCAGGCCGCGCCCGCCTTGGCATATATCAAAGTATGCCCGCGCAGGCCGGTGACATAGCCGACCCGGCCGGTCAGGCTGCCGGTGGCTTGCGAACGGACGCG
Organism: Bradyrhizobium sp.; assembly: GCA_049674245.1. Lineage (GTDB taxonomy): Bacteria > Pseudomonadota > Alphaproteobacteria > Rhizobiales > Xanthobacteraceae > Bradyrhizobium. Next base: position 17,887 of record JBATYU010000971.1, read on the forward strand.
GCAGTTGGCCGAAACGAAAAGGCCGGATGAGGCAAGACAGGTAACGGTGCCGTCGCCGATCGACGCACTAGCGTCGGCTTCGACCCCGAGCAGAAAATTCGAATTGGGGATTTGCCAGTTATAGCCGAGCTGGAAGCCGGCGAGAGCGGCCGGGCTTCTGACGCTGCCGCCGTAGATCGAAGACCCGGCCGGGTCGGAGAACTGCGAGTTAGCGAAATCGCCGCCGACATGCACCCCGATGTAAAGGCCGGTCCACGACCACAGCGCCACCGGGGCGTAGGGAACGGGCATGTCCGCCGCGCTGGCGAAACTCGAACCCAACAGCAGACCGAAGACCGCTATTGAAAACTTTTTCATCGACCCAACCCAACCGTTACCGGCATCAGCCGTTAACCAAGATCGGTCGAAATGCTTAAGAAAGACTAAGCTTTGAGAATTGGGTAACCGTATTTTTTAAGCTTCGCTTTAGGCGCGGCGCGCGACGCGCAACCATTCGTAAACGATTGCGCCAGCGCCGCAACGGCGGCTTGACGCAAGCGCTCCTCCTCGCGCTCCGATCGGCTCTGCGCTTGCTAGCGCACGCGCGTCGGCGCGGCAGCCTTCCATTTGGGGATAGGATCGAGCGGCGTGCGATAAAGCTCCCTGTTGTCGCCGTCGGTGACGCGGACGGCACAATCCTTCGCCTTAAGTTCCGGGCGGACCAAAGACAGTTCGACTGCAAGCTGGTCGGCTCTGTCAGAGGCAAGGTCGAGATCCTCCAGGATGATACCGCCCTGGTTCTTGTACTCTTCGCCTATCACGAGATCAAAATAGTAGTAGGGCATCCGAAAGTTCCCCATTTCCGTATGCGCTGCATCATAGTCTTGAGTCGACCGGTTCCCCAATAGCGACTGTACCACAGCGATGACTCAGATTTCTGATCCTGTGCAAGTGTTGCATTTTCGCTGGCGCATTTTTGCAGGCCGATCGAATCGTCCGCCGCAGCCTTGGCGGCGCCAGTCCGGTTCCAGATGCGGAGATCATGTTGCCGCTTGAGGGTTGATACCGCGCTGCGGCGCCTCTTCATAATGCATCGAAATCATGGTGCATCGAAATCGTCCTCGAAACGCAAATGCCTGACGCTGCGGCCGCGCCGCCGCACCAGTTTCAAGGCCTCGATCCCGATCCTGATGTGCTTTTCGACATAGTTCGCGGTCACCAGCTGGTCCGACGCCTCGGTCTTGACCCCCTCGGGGATCATCGGCTGATCGGACACAAGAAGCAGCGCGCCGGTCGGAATGTGGTTGGCAAATCCTGCGGCAAAGATCGTTGCAGTTTCCATGTCGATCGCCATGCTGCGCGTACGGCGCAACTGATCCCTGAAGCGATCATCGTGTTCCCAGACCCGGCGATTGGTCGTGTACACGGTGCCCGTCCAATAGTCGTGACCGTGATCGCGGATCATCGTCGACACCGCGCGCTGCAATTCGAACGCGGGCAGCGCGGGGACTTCAGGTGGCAGGTAATCATTCGAGGTACCCTCGCCCCGAATGGCCGCAATCGGCAGAATCAGGTCGCCGATCTGATTCTTGCGTTTCAAGCCGCCGCATTTGCCGAGAAACAACACGGCTTTCGGCGCGATGGCGCTTAACAGATCCATCACGGTCGCGGCATTGGGGCTTCCCATGCCGAAGTTGATCAGCGTGATTCCGTCAGCGGTCACGTTGGGCATCGGTCGATCGACGCCCTTGACCAGACCGCCGTGCAGGGTTGCGAACCATTCGACGTAATTGTCGAAATTGGTCAGAAGAATATACTCTCCGAATTCGGCGGGCGGCGTGCCGGTGTAACGCGGCAGCCAGTTTTCTACGATTTCCTTTTTCTCTTTCATGGCCTTTGACCTCGTCTGAAGGCGCGCAACAGCATAGCCAGTTTTCAAGCTGGCGCTAGCGCGTGACAAATCCCGCGTTCGAATAGTCGATAGGCCTTCAGGGCTTGTCGGTAGGCGAAGGGGAGGATCTGCATCGATAGCGCCGGGTCTGTCGTCCTGCGGGTTCCCGCCTCGATGCTGCCGATCTGGTTCGCAGACATCGAGGCCACGGTCTCGGGCTGAATGCCAGCGCTGCCCTAAGCGGGGAAGAAGACATCCGTCCGTTGCGCGGTGACGGCAGGCGAGCCGGACCTCAGGTCGAGACGGCAATTGGTATCCACCTGCACGAAGCGCGGGCGTTGCCTGACAAGGATCAATTGCGCATGCAGTCGAAACTCGTCGCCGCAACAGATGGGCTGGCGAAAGCGCACCGAGCGCAGGCCCGCCACACGGCTATTGCCGGCCCCGGTGACAACGTAGATTTCCTGAAGCAGCGCGGGTATCAGCGAGAGCAGAAGTTGGCCGGGAACGATGGTACGCCCGCCCTCCAGTTCGCGTGCTGCGCGCGCCACATCGGTATGGATCCAGTTGCGATCTCCGGTGAGCGAGGCGAAGCGATCGATCTGGTCCTGCGCGATGGCCTGCCAGCTGCCGGGAGGGAGCTCGCGGCCGACGAATGCGGCAAGATCGATGGCGCGCTCGACGCGCAAGGCGCTGCCGGCGATCGATGCATTCCTATCCCTCGGAGTCGTGCCCACGATTGTTTCGTCTCTCGCTCAGCTCGTAACCAGAAGCGCGCTGCCCAGTCCCCCTGCGGCGGCGATTGCCGCAAGCCCCTTTGCGCCCGACGGCTCGTGCTGCATCTCGTGCCAGAGGCGAACCGCGAGGATGGCGCCGGATGCACCGATCGGGTGGCCTCTCGCCAGCGCCCCGCCTCCACGATTGACGCTTCCGGGCGCCAGCCCGATACCCTCGATACAGGCGATCGCCTGCGCTGCGAAGGCTTCCATGATCTCCGCGACCGCGATAGCTGCCGGCGCGATATCGTGCGCCGCGAGCAATGCTCGCGCCGCCGCGATCGGGGTTAGGCCCGGCATCGCCGGATCGCCGC